>JBAVTM010000550.1:0-3943 GCA_049696195.1 Desulfuromonadaceae bacterium
TGGCAGAGCAAAAGTTTTGACGGGAAGCTGGCTGTCTGCCCTTGCGCTGTTTGTCTATGCCGCCGGTTTTTCGTATGCCTACGTGAAACTGCCCACCGCGGCCGGGGCCTTGATACTCTTCGGTGCGGTCCAGACAACCATGATCGGCTACGGCCTGTGGAGTGGCGAAAGAATGAGGGCGGTGCAGGTGCTCGGGCTCTCTGCCGCATTTGCCGGACTGGTCACCCTTCTGCTGCCGGGATTATCGGCGCCGCCACCGGGCAGTTCGGCATTGATGCTGGCCGCCGGAGTTGCCTGGGGTATCTATTCCCTGCGGGGAAAAGGCTCCGGCGATCCTACGGTTGTCACGGCGGGCAACTTTTTGCGCTCCGTGCCTTTCACCACACTCTTGAGCATGGCCATGGTCGCCGACGCCTCGCTGGACATGGCGGGAGTCTGGTATGCGGTGATTTCGGGAGGCCTGGCCTCGGGTGTCGGATATGCCATCTGGTATGCCGCGCTGCCCGGCTTGAAGGCGACAACTGCGGCGACCATCCAGTTGAGCGTTCCTGTCATTGCGGCAGCGGGAGGCGCCATTTTCCTCGGAGAGACAATCACGCTCCGGCTCCTGCTGAGTTCTGCCGGAATTCTCGGAGGGATCGCGCTGGTAATCATGTCAAAAAAGCAGAGTGGTGATGCCCGACAATCAACGGCACGGGAGAAATCATCGTGACCCGCGCAGCCGCTTGATGTTTCGGCACGCCGATCGTTAAAGTCATATATGCCTCAAAGGATATTTATATTGGGGAGACTGTTCGGGGATCGGGACCAAGCCATAATTAAAACAGGAGACATTTCATGACCCATCTTTTCCTAAAAGCTTGTTTGCTGTCTGCTTTCCTGCCTATTTTTGCCGGTTGCGCCATCGGCGTTCCCCAAACCCGTGACGAATTTGTGACGATGTATAAATCAGCCGGCATATTCGGCAACGCGGAGCATATCACCGTCAACCGCCCCGTTAAAGCGGTTGTAGCCGATGTGAAAGAATTCACTAAGAAATGTCTCAATGTGCGGGTGACGAATAGTGCAAACTATCAATTAAAGGAGGCCGGAGGCTCGACGACATACCATCCGAAAATAGAAACGGCTCGAAAAGACGTGACGGTGCTTTCGGTGCAGGAAGAATACAATGATCGGGCTCTGAGCGGCGCGCCGAAAGGCGGGCTTTTTACGCTGGTGGCCGAGATGAGTCCGGCCGGGAAAAAGAAAACTCAGCTTGACATCTATTACCCCGCGCTAAGCAAAATCACCGACCAACTGAAACAATGGGCCGATGGCGACAAGCGCTCCTGTCCCACCCTCACAAGAAGTTGGTGAGATAAAAGTTACCCTTCGTCACCCTCCTGGCTGGCAGGAGAGTGACGGGGCATCAGGCACGCAACTGCACACCAGAGCAGAAACGGAGTTGGGATGGATGATACAATTTCAGAGATTGACAACCGATGTGATTTTTCGCTCGTGAAGGTAGCGCTCCAGCAGATAAAGCGGCACTCCGGCCAGAGCGCTCATGAGGATGATATTAAATATTTCGATCAGATAACCACTGATGGCGTGGGGGATCGGAGCCAACACCCAGTTGATAAAACCGATGACGTATGACAACGGCACAAGGGCAATGGTCGCCCACAGCAGGACGCTCAACGCCTGCAATCCGGTTTTCAGCCGTTTCATGAAGAGAAGCGACACCGCCAGCGCGATCACTCCGTACAACAACCTGACCCAATGAAGCAGGCCATGATGCAGGAACACATAGAGAGCTGAAACCGGCTCATCCCTCTCCTCCATCAACAGAGCCTGAATTTTGGCGCCATCATACCCGCTAACCCCCATCAAGCCGATTCCTAAAATAATTATCGCAACTGCAGCGACGCCCCAGCTTATAAGATTGACGGGATGAAGATTCTCGATGAAATCTGCAACGTTGACCGGTGCTGCTTCCGGCTGGGTCTGAGCTATTTCGACATTGTTGAGCTTCTTTCCCAGCAACTCCTGGTTATGCTTCACCAGCTGTTCCTCCCGTTGCCGCTCAACAAAAGCCTTGACCGAGACGCCGCATTTGGGGCAGCTACTGAATGTTTCGTCGCCAAACGTGCTGAAACTGCATGCAGGACAGGTATCAACCAGATAGACATCTTTCCCAGCTCTCGGTTTGGTTACGGTAAATCCCTCGTGACAGCGAGGACAGCTGAGAAAACGGCCGGATTCGGGAACTTCATGATCAGGAATTGATCCGCTTGCATTACATTTGGGACAGGATATCTTCATTTTCCAAAAGCTCCTGGTGGAGTAATTTCAGTTCGGGCCTGCCACCTTTTTGTAGCAAAACATTTGCGTGTTGTCACCAATACTCTCGACACGTAACAACCTGCAATCCTGACCCTGCTTATTTTTCTCCGGCCATCGTCCGGCTAGCGCTTTTTCAGCCGGTAGCGGTAAAACCAGATCCCGCCGCCCACCGCCGCTACGACCAGCATAATTTCAAGTTCGTACCTTTGGAAATCCTGGAGAACCGCCTCGACAACATTGCCGAAAAAGTAGCCGGCAGATGAGACCGCAATCGCCCAGAGGAGAGTGCTGCAGAGGTTGAGAAACACGAACCGCCGGGTATCGAAGCCGCTCGCGCCGATGACGATCGGCGTGATGGTCCGCATGCCGTAGATGAAGCGATAACAGAGGACGGCGACGGCCTGGTAGCCGACCAGGAAACGGCGCACCTTGTCGATACGGGGCTCCCAGTGGGGCCTTTTCTCGAGAAACTGTTTCCCCTTTCTCTTCCCCACCTGAAAACAGAACTGGTCGGCACAGAATGCACCGCAAAAGGCTACACCGATGACCCACGGCAGCTGAAGATAGCCGCTGTGCGCCATAATTCCGGCGATGATAACGATGGTCTCCCCTTCCAGCAATGCGCCGGCGAGGAGTGCCGGATACCCGTAGGAGGCAACGAACGATTCGAGGGTCATGTTACATCGTACCACAGAATCCGGAACGTCATACCAGTGTCAGTTCGGCATATGACATGGCCACAGTGTGCAGCCTGAGTCCGTCATCCTCCTGATATTACAGCGGAGAGCTTTCTCTGATTGACTCCCTGACGCCCTCTGGTAGGATGATGTAGTACATCTGATTATGTATCTCACCTGTCCACAATTTATGATTTTTGTCAGGGGGAAAATCCCATGCGAACTTTCATCATCTGCTGTCTGCTTTTCACCTTCACCCTGATGCTTAACGCCTGTGCGGCAAAGCGCCCGGTTCTCTATCCCAATAATCAATTAAAAGAAATCGGCCAGTCGAAGGCGAACCAGGAGATCGACGACTGCATCCGTTTGGCCACCGAGTATCAGGCCGGCGGTGACAAGGCCGCGGAAATCGCCAAGGACACCGGCAAGGCGGGCGTTGTCGGGGCGGCTACCGGGGCGGTGATCGGCGTGATAACCGGCGACATTGGCCGGGCGACAGCCATCGGCGGCGCCGGAGCCGCCACTGCAACAATGGGCTCGGGCATCATGCGTTCTGACGAACCCGACCCGGTGTTCAAACAGTTTGTGGATCAATGCCTCCGGGACAAGGGGTTTCAGCCGATCGGGTGGCGCTGATCCGATCACTCCACCAGCAGCAGTCCGACATACTGCACGAAATCGTCGCTGCTCCGCAACGGGGCGATCGTGATGCCGCAGCTCTCCGCCAGGGCGAACACATCGCAGCCGCACGACTCCAGTGACGGGCGCCTCTTTTCCGGAAAGCGGCACTGCAGATCATCACACTCCTCGCACCAGCAGCAGGGTCCGCCGCTGAAAACCAGCGCCTTCTTGAACCCGCTTAAGAAGGCCTCCCGTTCCAACCCCAGCAGCTTTTCCTGAAAATCCCGCAGCGGCGGCTGCCCGGCAACCAGCAGCGCCCG
>JBAVTM010000551.1:0-3752 GCA_049696195.1 Desulfuromonadaceae bacterium
GTACAGACCCGGTCGTCCAAACGCATCGTCATCGTCGGCAGCGGCCCGGCCGGACTTTTTGCCGCCCTCCGTCTGGCAGAGCACGGACTGACGGCAACGATCATCGAACGGGGTGAGCCGGTAGAAAAAAGGGCGCTGTCCGTGCAGCGCTTCTGGAAAGACGGCGTTCTTGATCCCGAATCGAATGTCCAGTTCGGCGAGGGGGGGGCCGGAACGTTTTCAGACGGCAAGCTGACCTGCCGCTCCAAAGACTCGCTGGTACCGTGGGTGCTGGAGCAGTTTGCGGCCTTCGGCGCCCAGCCTGAGATACGCTATCTTGCCAAGCCGCACATCGGCACTGATCGGCTGAGGACGGTAATCGGAGCGATCCGGAAGGAACTCCTTGAGAAGGATTTCTCTGTCCGCTTCGGCTGCCGTATGACCGACCTGAGTATCAGGGATGGCCTCGTCACGGCAGTGACTCTGAATAATACGGAGGAAATCCCGTGCGATTATCTGATTCTGGCCAGCGGCCATAGCGCACGGGACACGTTTGAACTGCTGGAACGGCTGAGCGTTCCGCTGCAGCGGAAGCCGTTCGCGATGGGGCTCAGGGTTGAACATCCTCAGGAGCTGATAAACCGGATCCAGTACGGCAGCGGGATGCATCCGAACCTGCCGGTGGCTGACTATGCCGTCGCCTGGAACAACAGTTCCAGCGGGCGTAGCGCCTACTCATTCTGCATGTGCCCGGGCGGGGTGGTCGTCGGTGGGGCCTCCGAGGCGGGCGGAGTCGTTACCAACGGCATGAGCGGCCAACTGCGCAACTCTCCGTACGCGAACAGCGCGCTGGTGGTCAATGTCCGGGAAGAAGATTTTGACGGTCCCGGTCCGCTGGCCGGGGTTCGACTCCAACGCAGGTGGGAGCAGCGGGCTTTTGAACAAGGTGGCGGAGGATACCGGGCTCCGGCACAGAACCTGCTCGACTTTTTACGGCTTCCGGGGAAGGGGGCGGCCAGGACGAGCTACCGTCCCGGCATTTGCGAGGCGGAGCTGGATTCTGTGCTGCCGTCGTTTATCAGCGACACACTGCGGGGAGGGATTGCTGATTTTGGCCGCAAGCTGAAGGGGTTCGTAACCGCCGAGGCGACCCTGATCGGCATCGAGTCCCGCACGTCATCGCCGGTACGGATCCTGCGCGACAGCAACTATGAGTCCGTCGGGGTCAAAGGGTTGTATCCGGCCGGTGAAGGGGCCGGTTATGCAGGCGGGATCATGAGTTCCGCAGTAGACGGCATCAAAATCGCCGATTGCATCGCGGGGCGGTTGGCAGCCGGCTAGCCATTCTCCGCCTGTTGGCGGATAAACCGGCTGTACGCCTGGTCGGTCCCCTTTATGTGACAGACCAGCCAGTCCGCCAAAAAATCCAAGACATTTTCGCTCATTTCGTGCCCGTCGATAAAGCTGACCTGAATGTCCCGCAAACGGGAGACAAACTGGTCATGCTCCTTACGGTGAGCCGCTATGCCGGGATAGCCGCAGGAGAGCATCAGCCGTTCTTCTGCGCTGAAATGTTCCGTCACGTAGGTGATCAGTTTCCAGATCACCTCTCCAACCGCTTCAGAACCGTCTCCGCCCTTGATTGCTTCATCGAGAGTGTTAATCCAACCGAAGAGAGCTTTGTGCTGCTCATCAATGGCCGGAATACCAAGCGCGATGCTGTTGTCCCATTCAAAAACCGGCATGTCTGTTCACCTCAGTAGTAAGTTCGAAGCTGCGATGCGTATCAGGGCTTTGGAATATTCAGCTTCAGATCAAGTTCCCGCACGTTCCCCAGCGTTGAAAGCGGCTGGTCAAACTTTGCCGCATCTCCGATAACAACCAGCTTGAAGGCGTCCGGGTGCAGATATTTTCGAGCTGCATTCAGTATGTCAGTTTTTGTTACTTTAGCGATGTTGTCACGATACTGTTCAAGATAGCCGTCGGGATAACGGTAATATTCGAGCCGGGCCCGCTGGTTTACAATCGAAGCGGGGCTGGTAAAACCGAACATGAACGAGTTGATCATGTATTCCCGTGCGGCATTCAGTTCTCCATCGCTGACCGGTTCTTTCGTCAGGTCGGTGATAATTCTTTTCATCAGGTTGATCGCTTTGGCAGTCGATTCGGCCTTGGTTTCTGTCTCGGCAACGAAGCTGCCGGTAAAGCGGCGGCCGATATCGAAGTGACTGCCGACGCTGTAGGCCAGTCCCTGATTGGTGCGAACTTCCACCGTCAGGCGTGACGTGAAGCTCCCACCCAGAAGGTAGTCCAGCAGGCGCACGGCGTAGATATCAGGATTATCCTTGTTCAGCCCCAGATGCCCCATCCGGATGACGGTCTGATTGACGTCTTTTTTGCCGTAGAGCACCTCACTCTGAAACTGCTGTTTCGGCTGGGGTATCTCCGGCAGGGCCAAAGCGCCGCGATATTTTTCCGGCTTAAAGGTCGAGTTCAGTTCTTTGAGCAGAGCGGTTCGATCAAAATCGCCTGAAACCGAAAGAATCATGTTGTCAAGCCGGTAAAAGCGCTGATGAAAATCAACCAGATCCTGGCGGGTGATAGAGCTGATCGATTCAAACGTCGTGATTTCGCCCAGCGGGTGTCCGGCAAATATGGCCCGGTTGATCTCTCGTTCGGCAATCTGCTTGGGATCGTCATTCTGACGGCGCAAACTTTCAATCGTCTGCCTGCGGGAAATATCGATCCGTTTTTCTCTGAAATCGGGACGGAACAGGACATCGCTGAAAATCTGCAGTGTACGGCTGAAATTCTTTTTGAGTGCGGTCAGCGAGACGGTACCCATGTCGCTGCCGATGCCGCTTTCGACAGAAGAGGCCATGAATTCGAGCTCGTCATCCATCGCCTCCGGCGTCACGCCTCCGGCGCCGCCGCTGCGCATGACGCTGCCGACCATGCCGGACAGTCCCGCTTTTGAAGCCGATTCATAGACCGATCCGACCCGCACCATGGCGGTCATATTGATGATCGGCAGTTCGGTGTCGCGCAGCAGGTAGACCGGCATCCCGCACTCCAGCACAACCCGCTCGGCTTTGGGGATCTGAAAGTTCAGTTCGGGAAACTTCATGGTTCGGGGATTTGCCAGGTGTTGGTCCGCTGCACAAGCGGTTGCACCCTGGGTGGCCAGAATGCAGATCGAAACAATAAACCGTCTCATTTGGCACCCCCTTTTTTAGTGATGAACCCGACGGTGCGGTTCTCGCGGGTGAAGTAGGTGTCGGCTACCCGCTGGATGTCAGCTGGCGTGACCCTGGCAATCCTGCTGCGATGTTCGGACATATAGCGCCAGCTGCCGGTTATCGCCTCGTACTCGGTCAGATTGCGTGCCAGGCCGCCATTGGTACCCATCCGGCGTGCCTCCTCATACTCTATGTTATTGAGAATGCGCTGCAGGTCACGCTCGGCGACCGGCGTTGTCTTCAGCAGTTCCAGTTCAGCCTGTATCGCATCTTCGACCTCTTGTGCCGTATGCGGAGCACGAGGGTTGGCGCTGACGACAAACAGGTTCGGATAGCGGTTCCCCGGCGCATCAAACGCTCCGATATCAGCGGCGATCTGCTTTTCAATCACCAGTTTTTTGTAAAACCGGGAGGTTCGCCCGCTCCCGAGAATCATGGTGATCACGTCGAATACATAATCGTCCGGGGTGGCGATACCGGGTTTGTGGAAACCGATCATCACCGTCGGCTCGGCCTCGGCTACCAGCTCGATGC
>JBAVTM010000552.1:0-5006 GCA_049696195.1 Desulfuromonadaceae bacterium
ATAGTTGTACTACTCCTTCTGCAGCAGGCCATCAGGTTTGCAACTATTAGTAGAAGAGGAGCTGGCATCATGTGTATGAATTTTAGGAATAAATTGTGGTTGATGGCATTAATCCTGTCGGCATCATCTCTGGCCGTTTTGTTGACAGGATGCGGGGGAGGAGATTCAAACGCGTCAGGAAGTGCGGCAGACGCCGGCCTGGCAACAAAGGGGGGAGTCAGCGTGGAAGCGGCAGCCGTGCCTCTTGGAACGTCAGCCAATTATGCGATTCTGGCAAAAACGGGTGTCTCGTCCGTACCAGGCTCGGTTGTGACCGGGAATATTGGAGTGAGCCCGACTGCCAGGACAGGCTTAACAGGATGGTCGCTAATAAGTGAACCCACGGATACATATTTTACATCTGCCCAGGTGGTCGGCCTCGGAAAATTATACGCCGCCGACAATGCGGGGGGAACTACTTCAGCTGACCTTACGGCAGCCGTAAGCAGCATGGAAACGGCATACACCGCCGCCGCCGGGCGGACAGCTACTTCTGCCGCCACTACCAACGTGGGTGCCGGAACACTCACCTCTTTAACCCTCACCCCCGGTGTCTATGAATGGGGGAGCGCTGTTACCATTCCGACGGATCTCACTCTCAATGGCAGCGCAACAGATGTCTGGATTTTCAAGGTAGCGGGATCTCTCGATATGGCCGCAGCCAAGAACATCGTCCTGAGCGGCGGCGCGCAGGCCAGGAACATCTTCTGGCAGGTTGCCGGTGCAGTGACCATCGGTGCGGACACGCACTTTGAGGGGATTATACTGGGTCAGACATCGATCACGTTCGGGAATCACGCATCCATCAACGGCAGGCTGCTGGCACAATCTGCTGTCGTTCTTGATGCGACGACGGTCACCGTCCCATAAGACACAAGGCCGTTCGGCCTGTCGCTAAATCAGCTCCATCGAGTAAAAAAAGTCTCCAAGGAGGGACGGAAATGAACAAATTTAACGTGTTTTCAAAGATGTGGTTCCTGGGGCTGTTGCTCGTGGCTTTCGTAGCCGGGTGCGGAGGCAACGGAAGCGGGAGCCCGGACTCCATCGCGCCAACGGTTAACTCCACAAACCCGGCTAAAAGTGCCACAGCTGTTGCGCTGAATTCAGCAATCGCGGCAACCTTCAGCGAGGCGATGACGCCATCTACCATCGGCGCCGCAACATTTACCCTGAAGCAAGGGGCAACGGCTGTTCCGGGCACTGTGACTTTCACCGGTGTTACCGCGGTATTCACACCGGCAAGCAATCTTGCCGTCGGCACTGAATATACGGCAACGATTACAACCGGAGCCACCGACCTGGCAGGTAACGCAGCGGCTGGTAACTATGTATGGACATTTACCACCGGTTCGACCGCAGATACGGCCGCACCCATTGTAAACGGGACCACGTATGCCAACGGTGCGACAGATGTTGCCATCAACGGCAAAGTCGGCGCAACGTTCGGCGAGGGGATGGATCCCTCGACGATTACGGACGTAAGTTTCTCGTTGAAGAACACGGCCACCGGCGCAGCGGTAGCAGGTGCAGTGAGCTACTCCGGCGTGGACGCAGTATTTGCGCCGGCAAGCAATCTCTCCACCGGGACCGGCTACACCGCCACAATCAAAGGCGGAGCCGGCGGCGTCAAGGACCTGGCCGGCAATGCGCTTGCAGCCGATTACGCGTGGAGCTTCACAACGGCTGCTGCGGCGGACACTGCGGCGCCTGCCGTGACGTCCACTGCTCCCGGAAATCTCGCCACAGGCGTGGCGCTCAACAGCACCGTCACTTCAACCTTCAGCGAGTCGATTGACCCGTTAACGATCACCACGGCAACCTTTACGCTTGCAGGACCGGGAACTGCGTCCGTAACGGGTGCAGTAGTTTATAACGCACCGGCCAAAATTGCGTCCTTTACCCCCGCAGCCGCTCTTGCAGCAGGCACCACCTATACCGCCACGATTACCACCGGGGTCAAGGACCTTTCAGGCAATGCGCTGGCAGCCAATAAAGCATGGTCCTTTACAACTGCCGCAGCGGTAGTGCTCGGCCCGGCTCCGGTACTGCTCGGCACGGCCGGCAATTATGTGATTCTGGCGGAAACAGGCGTCTCGACCGTTCCGGCTTCTGCAATTACCGGTGATATCGGCTTGAGCCCTGCAGCCACGTCATACCTGACCGGTTTTTCGTTAACGATGGTGGGGACGACCGCAGCGATATCGCCCCAAGTGACCGGAAGCCTCTATGCAGCCGATATGACAGCTCCTACCAGCACGTATCTGACCACGGCAGTTACCGACATGGGTACTGCGTATACCGACGCTGCCGGACGGCCGACACCTGACTTCCTGGACCTGGGTGTTGGCGAGATCGGAGGACGAACCCTCTCTCCCGGCCTCTACAAATGGACTACCGGGGTGACAATATCCTCGGATGTCACCATCTCGGGCGGCCCCAATGATGTCTGGATTTTCCAGATACCGGGGAATCTCGGCATCAGTCCCGCCAAGAATGTTTTCCTGAGCGGCGGCGCCAAGGCCAGGAACATTTTCTGGCAGGTTGCCGGAACCGTGAACATTGGGACAACCGCACATTTTGAGGGGGTCATCCTGTCGCAAACGTCAATCACGCTGGAAACCGCAGCGTCACTGAACGGCAGGGCGTTGGCTCAGAGTGCGGTCATACTGGATGCCGCTACCGTTACGAAACCTGATTAATCCATGAATTATTCCGATTAAATACGTACATACCGGATCTTCACGTATTCGGCAGATTGCAGGCCGCAGATGTGACGGTGTTGTGAGGTGCGACAGCGGCTCTTGACAGATGTCCTGACGCCTCTAAAATGTGTTTTACAACGATAATCAAAAAAATCTGTGCATTATGGTGTATAATGCAAAAGTTACGCTTGGCACTAAAGTTGTTTTACAACCTCTGAATCAAGCCACTACCAGTTGAACAAGGAGACGTAATGAGTACAAAATCCATTCTTTCACTGCTCGCTCTGACAGCAGCCGCCATGACCTTCGGCATCAATGAAGCCGGGGCCGCGGTTTCCGTACAGGTCGGCACTCCCAATCTGAGTTTCAGCATCAATGACTACCAGCCGGCGCCTCCCAACGTATACGTCCTGAACGACGGGGGTCGTCCGTACTATATGGAACGGGATAGACGGGTGTATATGGAGAAGAAGCACCATGGCAAACACTATAAAAAGGAAAAGAAACATCACGATGACAACGGCCATGATAACGGCCATGGCAGGGGCGGCCGTTAGTACGTTAGAAGTTGATTTTCTGTGCTTTTAGTCTGACACCCACCCGCCTGACCCTCTGGATAAAAAGGACCCAAAGAGCCTAAAGGACCTGGGGTGGTTAATTTTGAACGATGGGAGGAAAAGATGAAGAAATTACGCTACGGATTGATTGTGCTGTCTATGCTGTTCTGTTCGGCGACGTATTCCGGAGCCCAGGTGAGCATCGGTATCGGGCTCCCCAACCTGAGCATCGGGATCAACCTGCCGTTGTACCCTGAACTGGCGCCGGTGCCGGGCTACCCGGTCTACTATGCGCCACAGGTGAATGGCAATTATTTTTTCTACGACGGCATGTACTGGGTCTACCAGGACGATAACTGGTACGCGAGTACCTGGTACAACGGCCCATGGGCGTTTGTGGAGCCGTATGCCGTCCCGCTGTACATCCTGCGCATTCCCGTGCGCTACTACCGCCAGCCTCCCGTGTACTTTCGCGGATGGCAGTCGAATGCGCCGCCCCGCTGGGGGCAGCACTGGGGACGTGAATGGGAGCAGCGTCGAGGCGGGTGGGACAAGTGGAACCGCAGTTCCGTTCCGGCACGTGCGCCGCGCCCCACCTACCAGCGGCAGTATTCGGGGGAAAGGTATCCCCGCCAGATAGAGCAGCAGCAGACGCTGCGCAGCCGGAGTTACCGTTACCAGCCGCGTGACACGGCGGTCCGCCAGCACATCCAGCAGTATCCGGGACAGAGGACCTCCGCACCTGCTCAGCGAGGGCCGCAGGCAGGACAAAGAACTCCCGCACCCGCTCAGCGAGGACCGCAGGCAGTCCCGACCGATACACGCCCGCAACCGCCGCAGCGTGGTGGTGACATTCAGAGACCCGCCACGGTCCAGGAGCACAGGCAACAGCCGGGAGCTGTGCAGCGCGAACAGCAGGCGCCACGTCCGCATGTTCAGGAACAAAAACCGCGTGGCAGGGGAGAAGCACAGGATCCCAGGGAGCGCGGCCAAGGGCAGGACAAAGATGATGAGCGAGGACGGGGACGTAACAATTAGCCCCGGAATTGTCCATTAAAACCTACAAACCGGTCATTCCCATGTTTACACGGGTATGACCGGTTTGTTACTGGTGCGTATAACTGGGGGTTACCATCATGGATAAGCGGACAGAATATGTTGAAAAGCTCTCTGCGCAAATGGTCGAATGGGATGTGCAGATCGACCTGCTCAAGGACAAGGCAGAAAGTGCCACGCCCGAGGAGAAGTATGACTATTCCAGTTCAATAGCAGCATTGCAGCTCAAGCGGGACGAGGCTGCGGAAAAGCTGCAAGGTTTAGCGACCGCAGGCGATGACGAATGGGAAGAGCTCAAAACAGGGACGGAACATGTCTGGGGCGAGGTCAGGAGTATCCTGCACGATGCTATCATGAGGATTAAATGAGCACGGCGGCCGAAATCCGGACAGCGGAGCCCCCATGCAGACATTGATCGATCTTTTCAATACGTTTGAAGCGCTGGGTGATAAAACCGTCTTTGTGAACCGCACCGGCGTACGGCGGATCAGAGTTTCCTATCGGGAATTCCACGATCTTGCTCTGAAGATGGCGAACCTCCTGGCACAAAGCGGCGTGGAACCGGGGGACAAGGTGATCCTCTGGGGGCCCAACTCTTCCTGGTGGGCGGCAGCCTATTGGGGAATCATCATCCGTGGCGCGGTCGCCGTTC
>JBAVTM010000553.1:0-7279 GCA_049696195.1 Desulfuromonadaceae bacterium
CATCTGCACGGCGTCGACCGCCAAGAAAGGTACCGTCTCCTGCATTGTGCCGACTCTCATAGCAGGCTCATCCGTGACCACCAGCAAAAACGATGTGGACCATGTAGTGACCGAATTTGGAGTCGCCAAACTCAGGGGGCAAACTGCCCGTCAACGTGCCCTGAACCTGATCAACATCGCTCATCCGGATTTCCGTGGCGAACTGATGGAAGCTGCCAAAAAAATGAACCGGATTTAGGTTCATTTCTGGCTGCAAGGTGATGATTGACGCCCTGAAAACCTGAGGAACGCTTGCATGCCACAAATTGACCATCAGGGAAGAACTACCAACTACCTGAGACTGTCGGTCACCGACCGCTGTAACCAGCGCTGTAGCTACTGCATGCCGCCACAGGGAGTTGCCAACATCGATCATGGCTCGATTCTCTACGAATCTACCGGATCTCCTGTAGTGCCGTTTCCATCGGTGTTGAAAAATCTGTATCACAGGAGGTGAGCCCTGGTGCGTAAAGGGATAATCGGCATCAATAGATTGGACAATCTAACCCTGTACATTTCATAATACGCAATTAGTTGCGCATTTTAAAAAATTTCATTATGATCAATCTTCGCTTCACAAAAGGTTAACCTTTCCGTTTATCTATGCGCTTCATGACTGTTTGAAAAAGGCCAGAATAGGTAGGGTTGGTACCCATCCCGATTGACTTTTATACCCTATAAAGGTTCGATCCCTGGCGCCCCAGCCATTAAAAAACAAAGGGTTATGCGACTTGCATAGCCCTTTCGTTTTCTGGATTGTGAAGTAATTGTGAAGTCAATCCATTCATCCTATCTGCCAGAAGACTCTGTCCGGACGTGATCATGGTCCCGGCCGACAACCGCAAGTACACCGATCCCTCAATCAGAATCATGAAGATGATGCACGATTACCACCCCCTTGTGGAGGTTTTCTCCATCGATGAAGCCTGGATCGACGTCACCGGATCGCTGCGGATCTTCGGAGGCGTGGAAAATATCGCCTATCAGCTCAAATCCTGCATCAAGTATCACTTTGACATCGCATGTTCGCACCGTGATAATGAAGTATCAGAAGATAAAGGAAGGGATACACCGTGCAGATACTTGATGACGGCCGCTGTTTCATCTGCGGCAAGGATAACCCCATCGGATTCAAGGCAGAGTTTACGATCAATCCCGAACGTCGCCGGGCGGAAACCCGGGTGCGGATAGACGAGGTCTTCCAGGGATGGCAGGGGATCACCCACGGCGGCATCATTTCGGCCCTGCTGGACGAGATTTGCGCCCAGGCCTGCCTGGGGTACGGACTCACGGTAGTCACCAGTGAAATAAATATCCGCTTCCGGGCACCGGTCCCGACCGGATCAGTGGTAACCGTGATCGGCGAGGTCGTGGGAGAACGCCGCAGACTGGTGGATGTGAAGGGGCGGCTCGAACTGGACGGCAAGGTCATGGCTGAAGCCGAAGTGATCATGTTCCGGACCGCTGCATAAGGATGCGATTGATAACACATGCACAGCAATAGCAAATGAATAAACTGATTACCATACCGCTCCGCGATTTTGCATTGCCTGCCCCACGGTGCGGCAGCATCGAAGTACATTCAGGCTACGGCCGTTCAGCAGCTGACGGACAGGAGATTCACGTCCGGGTGCAGAAGCAGAGGGCAAAGGCGGACCCCGCGTATCAAGCGGAAGTGATCGTCAGCAGCATGTTCGAGAGAGGGGGGTACTCATTCCGGATTGACGGCCGAATGGACGGAATGTTTCGTCACGATCCGCCAAAGATCGAGGAGATCAAGAGTACGTTCAACATCCGTGAGCTGTCGCAACGCCTGGAAGGCGTGCCCATGGACCATCCCTACTGCCTGCAGCTGCTGACGTACGGATACTTTTACTGGCGCGAACATCATGTACTTCCCGCACTTTCCTTTCATCTGGTCTCCTCCCGCAACAGTGACACCGCTGACCTTGATCTTGTCCTTGATCTCACCCTGTACGAGCAATGGCTCGACTTCCGTCTTGACGAGCTGGTTGTTGAAGTGCGGCAGGCCGAGAAGCGTGCCGCCAGGCGCCGGAAAATTGCCGCCACTTTCACCTTTCCTTTTGCAACGCCGCGTCCCGGCCAGATCGATCTCATGCAGACGATCGAACAGTTCATGGCAGAGAAGCATCCGATGCTCATACAGGCCCCCACTGGCCTCGGTAAAACCGCTGGCGTACTATATCCCGTCTTAAAGGAAGCCCTTGGACGGGGGCAGAAAGTCGTGTACGTCACGCCGAAAAACAGCCAGCACGCCGTAGCTGAGGATGCCATCACCCGCTTTCAGGAGACAGGAGCCAAACTCAAATCCCTCTCGATCACCGCCAAGAGCAAGATATGCTTCAAGAACGAACCGCTGTGCAATCCCGTCTACTGTGAATATGCCCGCGATTACTACGGAAAGGTTCATGAGCAGGGGATTCTCGATATACTGGCAAGAAAAAAGAAGCTGAAGGCCCGTACGTTTCGCGACCTGGGCGAACAGTACCAGGTCTGTCCGTTTGAACTGCAGCTTGACAGCGCCCGTGAAACGGACATGATCATCTGCGATTACAACTATGTCTTTGCCCCGCGCTCGTCGCTAGGCCGCATGACGGATATTGGTGTTGATCAGACCGGCAAGCCCAACCTGGTGATCGATGAGGCACATAATCTTCCGGCACGGGCCATGGACTACTATTCGCCGGCACTCTCATCCGTCCTGCTGGAAAAGATGCGAGACGAGATCCAGAAGGTGTACTCGCCCTTTCGCCATGAGGCTGAGGAACTTCTTGACGGCTGTCTTCAGGTGGTTTCTGCCTGCCAGAAGGCCGATTTCACGCGACCTCAGCGGATTGATCCTCCCATGGACCTCTTCCTGAATCAGCACTCCCGGCTCAGCGTTTTCCTCTCACGCTACCTCGACTCCGGTGTGGAGATTCTTCATCAGGATCTGATTTTGCGGCTCTGCCACTACTGGGCCGACTTCACTGAAACCCTGGAGTTCGTCTCTGATCCCGACAGGCAGGAGTTCTTCACTACCTATCATTCCCATCCGACCGGCGGCATAGTGAAAATAACCTGTTGCGACGCCTCGGCCATGCTGGAGAATTGCTATGACGACTACGAACAGGTGATAGGGTTCTCGGCCACGCTGAAACCCTTCGACTATTACGTACGCCTTTCCGGCCTGAACAGAAAATGTGTACGGACAGCGGAATTTACAAGCCCGTTTCCGAAAGAGCGGCGCAAGCTCCTGATCATCCCCCAGGTATCTACACGTTACAGCCACCGCGAGCGTAACTACGCCAAGATCGCCGAGGCTGTTGCGCGGATGACGGCTCTCCGCAGGGGGAATTATTTTGTGTTCCTGCCCAGTTTCGAGTTTCTTGAACGTGTTACCTCTCTCTTTCAACCACCGGATGGCTTTACCGTTTTACGCCAGGAACGGGGTATGAAAGCTGCCGGCATAGAGGCAATCGTCGAGAATCTTCGTACACTGAGCGTTCCAACGATCGTCTTTGCCGTACAGGGTGGTTCATTCTCCGAGGGTATGGACTACGCTGGTGAAACGGTGATCGGGGCTTTCGTGGTCGGACCGCCGCTGCCCACATTTGATCTCGAACGCGAGCAGATGAGGGTGTATTACCAGCGCAAGTACGGCGCCGGTTTTGATTACGCCTACACGATACCCGCCATGTCCAAGGCCATTCAGGCCGCCGGGAGGGTCATTCGCTCCGAGACTGATCGAGGGATTGTAATCCTGATGGATGGAAGGTTCCTGGAGCCGGGTTATAGCCAGGCGATGCCGGCAGACTGGTTCGAATCTGATGCTGCAGAACTGGTCTCAGATCGTATTCTGAGCGATGTTGCGGAGTTCTGGGAGAAACCGATTGAAGTTGAATGAAAAGAGCTTACGACACTTCGAAACGATGCAGATTATGACCCCAAAAGTATGTTTAGGGAAAAATAGCACGAATTTACAGCAATGCTTCAGTTTTCAGGGGGAAGGTCATAAGGTCATTCGTAGTATTGACTTCTGGAAGTTCAAGGTTAAGCTTTTGTCTACCAATCATTCTAAGGGGTGCAACATGGAAGAGAAAGCAATCCAGACTTTAAGAGAAGCCATAAGCAGACATTGCAGACCCTCAGCAGTAGCCAATATGTTTTTCAAGGCATTACTCGCAGAAGGATATAGCAAATCTGAGATCTTGAAGATAACACATACGATGGAAACACTAATGCTTGGAGATGAGTATAATAATAATGAAAGGCCGGAAATGGAAGAGGCACCTTGACCTAACCCGTCAAGGTGCCTCTTTATTGGTGCTTGGGGGGGAGAAGGGGTGGGGCTGGGGCGCCAGGGATCGAACCTGGGAATGCCGGAATGATTGGAGCCGGTGGTTGTAACCGCTTGTTCTCCAAAGTTATCCGCTTAACACTACAAGCATCAAATAACAGACTGTTTACAGATATGATCAACGAAAAAACCATACAGCATCGCCAGTTTTTCTTCGCCGTAACACAGTTACGGCGTAACTTAATCATATTTTGCTCTGTTAATACAAGCCGTTCGGTTCCATGATCGTTCCTCCTTTGTGTGACCTCAGGTAGCAACAATCATAAACATTTTCCAGTTGGGACTTTGACACACATCAAGAAAATGTACGTTTAGAAAATCTATATCAGAGTTTTAAATCGCGCTCTGGCACCCGCCTGGTGATGAGGCGTACCTGGCGCTCATGAAACCAGTAGTACCAGACCCAGTTGAGCATGACGACGATACGATTGCGAAAGCCAATCAGATAGTAGAGGTGAAGCAACAGCCAGACAAGCCAGGCAAGATACCCCCGGAAGTTCACGCCGAAGGCGCTCGCCACCGCTGCGTTTCGACCGATGGTAGCCATGCTCCCTTTGTCGTGGTAGCGAAAGTGGGGAAGGCTTGTGCCTCCCTCCTGTGCCAAAATTGATCTTCCT
This sequence comes from Desulfuromonadaceae bacterium, assembly GCA_049696195.1. Taxonomy (GTDB): domain Bacteria; phylum Desulfobacterota; class Desulfuromonadia; order Geobacterales; family Pseudopelobacteraceae; genus JACRCG01. Next base: position 5,017 of record JBAVTM010000553.1, read on the forward strand.
GAATAAATACCCATCTGCATCGCTACAGGGGCAGTCATGGGAAGCACAGAACCGTCCTGCTCCAGATAGGCCATGTCTCCGATAACATAGACATCGGGATAACCAGGCAGGGTCAAGTCCGGTTCTACAGGAATCCGCCCCCCCGCCTTGTGGGGTACGTCAAGAGCAGCGGCTAATGGCGAAGCCTTTACCCCCGCCGACCAAAAGAGTGTGTGAGCTGGAATGACTGCGCCATCATGCAGGACGACTCTTTCAGGGCCGGCATCCACCACGCGGGCATTGAGGAGTACCTCCACGGACATGCTTCGTAGTTTTTTAAGCGTGTATGTGCTCAGTTTCTCCGGCATTGAGGCCAGCAGCTTGTCGGTTGCCTCAACCAGCACCACCCTGGCCGCATGGGTGCTCAGTTCAGGATAGTCCTTGGCCAGAACAAAATGGACCAGTTCGATAAGCGCTCCGGCAAACTCAACCCCCGTAGGACCGCCACCGACAATAACGAAGGTCATCAGAGCCCGTCTACGAGATAGATCAGGTTCAATGACCGCCCGCTCAAAGGCGGTAAGTATATGGTTGCGCAACGTCTCGGCATCCGACAGCTCCTTAAGATCAAAGGAGTTTCGTTCAACCGATTCAAGCCCGAAATAGTTCGTAACACTGCCGGCACCGATAACAAGATAGTCATAGGGGATGTTTCCGGTGTCAGTCTGTATTTCGCAGGCAGCAAAATCGACGCCTGATATCTCTGCCAGATGAAAACGTGTACCAGTCCAACTCCTGGCCATAGCGCGCACCGAATGGGCGATTGACTCCTGTTCAAGTCCGGCAGTTGCCACTTGGTAGAGCAGCGGTTGGAACAGATGATAATTGTTCCGATCCACAAGCACCACATCTAATCCTCTTCCTGCCAGGACCCGAGCAGCGCGGATTCCGCCAAAACCCATACCTGCTATGACAACCCGTTTATTATTGGTCATGTGACATTCTCCAAGTTTCTCAAGTAAATCAAAAACTGATTTTCACCATATTTTTCATTAAAGAGAAAAATAAAACGTAGCACCCTTGCCAACTTCACCCAATATCGCTCCAAACCAAATTTTAGCTTCAATTCGTAATATTGGTGGCTATGAGGATTGACAATCTACCCCCCGTACATTTCATAATACGCAATTAGCTGCATATTTCAAAAAATTTCATTATGATCCAATCTTCGCTTCACAAAAAGTTAACCTTTCCCTTTATCTATGCGCTTCATGACTGTTTGAAAAAGCCCAGAATAGGTAGGGTTGGTATCTATCGCGATTGACTTTAATATCCTATAAAGGTTCGATCCCTGGTGACCAGCCATTTAACGCAGCTTCTTGTTTTGCCGGAGAAAAACAAGGCCTCTTAAATCCAGGCATACATTAGGTATACCCGGAGATAAGAGACCTTGGCATATCCAATTCATCTGTTACGTCATAATGGTCACTGGAGGTTCTTATGCAGGTGGATTACAGAATGTATATATCAGCACCAAAGGGCCGATTCGAGATATAACCAGGTCGTTCCCCCAGATCGATTAGTATCTGTTACTCAAAAAAAAGAGGGAAGCATCACACTTCCCTCTGATCGTAATTGTTTTAAACCGCAAATTGTTCTTTAAACTGCTTGAAACAAGATAACTGCCCTAAGCCTTGTGGGAGCTATTGTAAGCTACAAACTGGGCCGCCAGAACTGCTGACGCTAAGGCTGCAAAGAGTCCAAATCCTATTAACATAAGCATTACCATCTCCTTTCAACAGCACATACATTTGATCTGTTCATGATACGCATCATTTCTTTATGTGCAGTTTAAATAAATGTCAAAACAATAAGACGTTTTGGATTGCTTTTATCCTGTTTCATACAAGATAATTTGTCAATGGTTTTTTGTAGGCATTTGGAGGCTTGCTAATCAGTTCCTATCAGCATGATCTGAGGCTGTGTTCCTAAGGCAGGTTCGGCAATCGCAATCTACCAAGGTGCTTCCGGGGGATCTTCAAGTTGGGTTACGGCATTGATATTCAGGCGATAAAGTTCTGAGGGCACATACCACAAATGGGGTATGTTACGGAGTATTTAAAGTTCAGTTGATTGGTGAAAAATATATTGTTTCGGATTTAATACGTATCTTCAGCAGGTTATGTTACCTTAAAGTTTGGCATGACATATGCTGACGGTAATAAACAGATTCGCCAAATTTATCTGGAGGTATTACCCATGAAAAAAGTTCTCTCTACAATCG
>JBAVTM010000554.1:0-9129 GCA_049696195.1 Desulfuromonadaceae bacterium
ATCGAAAACGGCCGGGTCAAGAAGGTCTTTCTCCAGGCCGATGCCAAGTTCCGCATGCTGCCGGAAGATATCGGCAGCTGGTACGTGCGCAACAACCAGGGCGAGATGGTGCCGTTCTCGGCTTTTGCCGCCCCCCGCTGGCAATACGGTTCGCCACGCCTGGAACGCTACAACGGCATTCCGTCCGTCGAGATCATGGGACAGGCAGCACCCGGGATAAGTACCGGTGAGGCGATGAAAGAGATGGAGAAGATGGCCGCCCAACTGCCGCCGGGAGTCGGCTACGAATGGACCGGACTCTCCTACGAGGAGAAGAATGCCGGAGCGCAGGCGCCGCTGCTCTATGCCATCTCGCTGCTGGTGGTGTTTCTCTCCGTGGCGGCACTGTACGAGAGCTGGACCATCCCCTTTGTCAACCTGTTGATGATACCGCTGGGGCTGGTGGGAGCGATCACGGCAGTTTCGTTGCGGGTCCTCCCCAACGATGTCTACCTTCAGATCGGACTTCTGACCACCATTGGGCTCTCCACCAAGAACGCCATTCTGATTATCCAGTTCATCAAAGAGCAGTTGCATCAGGGGCATGAACTGGTTGAGGCAACCCTGGCGGCGGTGAAGATTCGACTCCGCCCGGTTATCATGACCTCGCTGGCGTTTTTCTTCGGCACATTGCCGCTGGCGCTTACCAAAGGGGCAGGGGCAGCAGCCCAGAACGCCATCGGTACCGCTGTCACCGGCGGATTGCTCACGGCTACCTTCATCGACCTGGTCTTCATCCCGTTCTTCTTCGTGATGGTGTCACGGCTGTTTGGCCGGAAGAAATACAAACCTCACGACGGAGATACCGCTGTAGCAAATGTTTCGGAGGTAAACTGATATGAAACAGATACGACGAATGATCACAGCTCTGTGTATCCCTCTGGGTGCGTCACTTTACCTCGCCGGATGTACGACCATGGCCCCGAAATACTCGCAGCCGGCAGCGCCGGTGCCGGCAGATTGGTCCGGTCCCAGGGCCGCTCCGGCAGAGGGGCAAAAAGCGGTTGCGGACATTCCATGGCAGGAGTTTTTTGTTGACAAGCAATTAGCCACACTGATTGAGCAGGCACTCAAGAACAACCGCGACCTGCGGGTTGCAACCTTGAACATTGAGCGGCTTCAGGCACTGTACCAGATCAGACGCTCCGATCTGATGCCGAAGATTGAAGCATCTGCTTCCGCCAACTTTCAGCGAATTCCGGAAGGCTTATCCTCCTCGGGGAGGGCCATGACAACGGAGCAGTACAACGTCGGCCTCGGCCTCATCTCATACGAGCTGGACCTGTTCGGCCGGGTGCGAAGTCTGAAGGACCAGGCGCTGGAGCAGTATCTCGCCACCGAGCAGGCACAGCACAGTGTGCAGATCAGTCTGGTTTCACAGGTCGCCACGGCCTGGCTGGCCCTGGCCGCCGACCGTGAACGGCTGCAGCTCGCCAAAGATACACTGGCGGGCCAGCAGGAGTCATACAAGCTGACCAAGAGCCGTTTTGATGCCGGAGTTTCCAATTCACTCGACCTGAATCAGGCCCGGACTACCGTGGATGCCGCGCGGGTGGATATCGCCCGCTACACGACTCTGGTTGCGCAGGACGAAAATGCCCTTAATCTCGTGGTCGGCTCCCAGGTTGCCGCCGAGCTGCAGCCGCAGGCGCTTTCCGAAACAGTTACCGCCATGAAGGACATTGCTCCCGGTCTCCCTTCAGATGTGCTGTTGCGCCGCCCCGACATCCTCCAGGCGGAAGGTCAGCTCAAAAGTTTTAACGCCAATATAGGCGCGGCACGGGCTGCATTTTTTCCCAGGATCACCCTGGTTTCGTCGGTAGGTTTCGGCAGCACCGAGCTTTCCGGCCTTTTTACCGGCGATTCCTTTGCCTGGAGCATCTTGCCACGTATTTCGTTGCCCATATTCGACGGTGGCGCCAATAAAGCCAACCTGAAGGTAGCAGAGGTTGATCGTGATATTGCCGTAGCCCAGTACGAGAAGACCATCCAGGCCGCCTTTCGGGAAGTGGCGGATGCACTGGCCCAAAAAGGGTCTATTGATGAGCAGGTTGCCGCCCAGCAGTCGCTTGCTGACGCGACTGCCGAAAGCTACAAACTCTCCCGGGCGCGCTTTGATAAAGGGGTAGACAGTTATCTGACGGTGCTGGACTCCCAGCGTTCACTTTACGGAGCCCAGCAAAACCTGATCACTGTCCGTCTGACCCGTCTGGCCAATCTGGTGACGCTCTACAAGGCACTGGGTGGCGGGTATACAGACTGACGGTGGCGTCAACAAGTTCCCCTTGGCTTTTTTTAAGCATTGATGTATATTTTTTTCTCACTTTCCCCGTATTCAAAGGATTTGCGTGGTTCAGGCACTTGGACATATAACCATCGGAATTGTGCGCGACCTGGGACGGACAGGGTGGTTTCTGCTCTATTCGCTCTACATGATTGTCCGGCGACCGGGCGGCCTGGTGCACGTCCTGAAACAGCTCCGTTTTATCGGCACGAAGTCACTGTTCGTGATCGTGCTGACCGCCGCTTTTACCGGCATGGTTCTCGGTCTGCAGGGGTATTATACCCTGGCCAAGTTCGGTTCAGAGGGGATGCTCGGGACGGCGGTGGCGCTCTCGCTGATTCGCGAGCTCGGACCGGTGCTCGCCGCCCTGATGGTGACCGGGCGGGCCGGCAGCGCAATTACGGCCGAAATCGGCATCATGCGGATCACCGAGCAGATCGACGCGCTCGAAACCATGGCCCTTGACCCCTTCAAATACCTGGTTACCCCGAAATTCATCGCCGCGATGATTTCTCTCCCGCTGTTGTGCGCCATCTTTGATGTGATCGGCATCTACGGCGGCTGGGTGGTCGGAGTCAAGCTGCTCGGAGTAAATCCCGGCGCTTATTTCTATGAAATGGAAAAATCGGTGGTCTGGCGCGACGTCTACTCCGGCTTTGTGAAATCGTTTTCCTTCGGCGTGATCATCGCGTGGATTTCCTGCTACAAAGGGTACTACGCCGGACACGGCGCCGAGGGTGTCTCAAAAGCCACGACAGAGTCGGTCGTGCTGACGTCCGTTATCATACTCATATGGGACTACTTCCTTACTTCGGTGCTGCTCTGATATGATCACACTGCGCAACGTACATAAGTCATTCGGCTCTCAGAAGGTTCTCGACGGTTTGGATCTCGATATTCCGGATGGTAAAATTACCGCGGTTATCGGCCCCAGCGGTGAGGGGAAGAGCGTGCTTCTGAAGCACCTGATCGGCCTGCTGCAGCCTGACAGCGGCTCCGTTGAGGTCGATGGCGAGAGTATCCTTAATCTGCGCCGCTCCGAACTGAACCGGATTCGCGATAAATTCGGGATGCTGTTCCAGAACGTGGCGCTCTTTGATTCTATGACGGTTTTTGAAAACGTTGCGTTCCCGCTGCAGGAAAAGACCTCCCTTTCGAAAGAGGATATCCGTGGCAGGGTTCTCTCGGCCCTGGAAGATGTCGGGTTGAAGAACGTTGAAAACAAATTCCCGGATGAACTCTCAGGGGGCATGAAAAAGCGGGTCGGTTTGGCACGGGCTGTCGTGCTCAACCCGAAGATCATCCTTTTTGACGAGCCGACTACCGGGCTCGATCCGATCATAAAGCGGGCGATTCACCAGCTCATCAAGGACACCCACGATAAATTCGGTTTTACCGCGGTGATCGTTTCGCACGAAATTCCGGAAATATTTGATGTGGCCCAGAACGTGGCGATGCTGTTCCACGGCAAGATTCTGCAGCACGGGACTCCGGATGAAATTATAAACTCTGCCGATCCGGCGATCCGCCAGTTTATCAGCGGCAGTCTGGACGGCCCGATTCAGATGATGAGATAATCGGTGTACTTAATACGAGGTTAAATATGAGCATGGTGAAACTGGAAATGATGGTCGGCACCTTTATGCTGATCGGCATCCTCTGCCTGGGATATGTTTCGATCAAACTGGGCAAGATGGAATTTGGCAGCGGCGATTATTACTCCGTTACCGCCCGCTTTGATTCGGTTTCAGGGCTGAAGCCGGGGGCGAGGGTCGAAGTGGCCGGAGTAGAAGTCGGAAAAGTTGACCGGATAGCCCTTGATGCAAAGAGCGGCGACCAGGCGCTGGCCTACCTTAAAATCAAGAACGGGGTGAAGATCACCGATGACGTCATTGCCTCGGTGCGAACGAGCGGGATCATCGGCGATAAGTTCATCAAACTCCGGCCGGGCGGTTCCGAGAAGATGCTGAAGAACAACGATAAGATCCGTGAGACCGAGTCGGCCATTGACATCGAAGAGCTGGTCGCCAAATTCATCCACGGCAAGGTTGAGTAACCTCGCACTCAAAGGATTGTAGCTATGAAATCACTGTTGTGTACCTGCATGGTTGCCTGGGCACTGCTTGCTGTCGCCGGTGTCAGCCTCGCGGCCGAGAGCCCGGCGCCTCAACCCGTTCTGAGCCTGGATGACTGTATCCGCATGGCTCTGAAAGCAGCGCCTGAACTGGGCGAAGCGCAGAGCGACATCTCTCTGGCAACCAGCAAGCTGGACGAAGCAAAGTCGTACCGTTTTCCTCAGCTGGAGCTGACGACACTGATCGGGCCGGCACCGATCGCCTACCGCTCTGATGTTTCCCCCAGTGTCAAGACCGACAAACCCTTCAGCTTTGATGCGCTTACCTGGTTCACCAGTGCTGACGCCACCATCATCCAGCCGCTCTATACCTTCGGCAAGATTTCCGAAAACATGAAGGCCGCCACCCATGGCATCGAGGTTGATCGATCCCGCAAGGAGCAGCGGGCCAACGAGATCGTCCTGAAAGTCCATGAATACTATAACGGCCTGTTGCTGGCCCGCGAGATGAAGGAGTTGGTGCTTGAAATTGAAGAGATTCTGATCAAGTCTCGTGAGAAAGCCCGCAAATTGCTGGATCAGGGTTCCGATTCGGTAGATGAGGTGGATCTCTACAAACTGGATGCGTTTTCAGGGATAGCTACGAAATATCTTGAAGAAGCAAAGAAGGGGGAGGCTCTGGCTCTGGCGGCGCTGAAAGCACGCATGGGGATGCCGGCTGATGCCGAGTTGCTGACCGGGACGGAGCGTCTTGTCATCATCGACTCCGAAATACCCGGACTTGAAAGCTATTTGGAGAGAGCCCGCGCCAGACGACCGGAACTTCATCAGATAGCGGAGGGGCTCAAGGCGCGCTCGGCTCTGATTGAAGCGGCCAAAGCCAACTATTATCCCGATATCTTCCTTGGGGGTATGTTCTCCTGGGCTTATGCAGACGAGCGTGAACGGATTCAGAATCCTTATATCAACGACCAGTTCAATCATCTCAACGCCGGCATTGCCCTCGGGGCACGGTGGAAACTCGATTTCGGTATCACCGGCGCCAAAGTGTCCGGTGAGCGTGCACAGTACAACCGCTTGCTCAGCACCAAGGAATATGCCGACACCAACATTCCGCTGCAAGTCAAAAAGTATTACCTTGATCTGATTGAGGCCAGGAACAGTGCCCTGGCGACGCGAGGCGCCTATTTGAACGCCAAGAAATGGACTGTAACAGCAGTTGCAAATTTTGATTTCGGGTTGGGACCGGCAAAAGATATTTTTGAAGCTCTCCAGGCATATTCAAGCATGCGCTCTGATTTTTTCAAATCCATCTACAATTATCATATTGCCAGCGCCAATCTGGATTATGCTACGAACGAACCCTTGCGTCTGGATGATAAATAATCAGGAGGCCCCATGTTGAAACGAATTACTTTGCTCTTGACCGCCGCTCTGTTCCTGGCATCGACCGCTTTTGCCAATCCGATCGAAGAGGTGAAAAAGACCGTCGATGAAGTTGTGCGTATTGTGGCTGACAAGGAGATGAAAAAAAATGAAACTAAACGCCGTCAGGCTCTAAAAAAATCCATCAGTACAATATTTGACTATTCAGAAATGGCCAAGCGCTCGCTCGGCAAACACTGGAACGTACGCACAGCAGCCGAGAAGAAGCAGTTTGCAGAGCTTTTCGCTACCTTGCTTGAAAATTCGTACGCCGGAAAGATCGAGTCATACAACAATGAGAAGATCATCTATATAAAAGAGGTCGTGGAAGACGAGTATGCGGAGGTGAAATCGAAAGTTGTCACCGCGGCACGCGACGAGTTTACGCTCGATTACCGTCTGTTCAAGCAGAACGGCAAATGGATGGTGTATGATGTCATCATCGAGGGGGTAAGCCTCGTCTCAAACTACCGCAGCCAGTTCAACAAAATTATCACCGCTAACGGTTACAGCACGCTGGTGAAAAAACTGCAGAGTAAAAGCGAGGAGATAAAGGCGCCGTAATCGGTGTGAATTATCTTGACACCCGCTTTATGGCTGTGATAAACGACTCGGGCACGCAGTTTCGGACGTTTTTGCAGAACGTTGCAAGTTGCACGTTTGACCAGGCTTTGCGCTTTTCCTGCATCAGACTCCAGAAACTTAAGCGGTAACCAATCGTTCCGGCCCAAGACCGGACAAAAAAGGAGGCAGGAAATGGCTCAGGGTAAAGTAAAATGGTTTAACGACACAAAAGGTTTTGGATTCATCGAGCAGGAAGGTGGAGAGGACGTTTTTGTTCATTTCTCCGCAATCGCCGGCGACGGCTTCAAATCGCTTGCGGAAGGCGATGCGGTAACGTTTGAAATCACCCAGGGTCCAAAAGGCCTGCAGGCTGCCAACGTAATCAAGAAGTGATTGCCGTCTGATAATGTACCATCTCTAAAGCCCGCTGACCTCAGCGGGCTTTTTTTGCGGGTACTTTTTTGCGCGGCGGTGTAACGCCCCGATCGTTTCCGTACCCGGCACCCCAGAGCAAACCCGCCTCCCCCTCGCGTCCCAGTTCCTTCAACGCCTCCATCACCTTGGCCCGTTCTGCCGGCAGGTGCCAGAGCAGTAAAGACTTCTGCAACCCCTTTGCGCGGTCGCTCGTTGCGGTGTAGACCGGCTTGCCGGTCATCGGATCAAATCCGCTGTAAAACATGCAGGTGGCGATCGTGCCCGGCGTAGGGGTAAAATCCTGTACCTGCTCCACCTGTATCCCCATTTTTTTGAGAATCAGCGCCAGTTCAAGCATATCAGCCAATGTACACCCGGGGTGTCCCGAAATCAGGTACGGCACGATGTACTGACGCTTGCCAAGCCGGAGGCTTTCTGACCGGAAACGGGCCAGGAACGTTTCAAATGTTTTCTTTCCCGGTTTGCGCATGATCTCCGTTACGCCGTCAACCAGATGCTCCGGAGCTATTTTGAGCAGGCCGCTTACATGGTGCCCTGTCAACTCGCTGAAATAGGCGGGCTGCCTCTCAAGCAGATCGTACCGCACCCCGGACGAAACCGCCGTATGCTGTACCCCCTCCAGAGACCGTGCTGCATGTAGCAGAGACGTCGCCGGCGTATCACCGGTACGCAGGTTTTTGCAGATATCGGGGAAAATACAGCTTTCACGCCGGCATTTTTTCATAGCATCAGCGTTGCTGCAGCCGAGGCCGAACATGTTGGCAGTCGGGCCGCCGATATCGCTGACAGTGCCGCGAAACCAGGTTTTGCGGGTCAGGGCCGATATCTCTGTCAGGATGGAGCTTTTGCTGCGGGACTGGATCGTTTTGCCTTGATGCATTGTGATGGCGCAGAAGGCGCACCCGCCGAAACAGCCCCGATGGCTGGTGATGGAGGTTTTGATCTGTTCCCAGGCCGGGATCGTTTCGGGGTACGAGGGGTGCGGGCTCTTTTCAAACGGCAGAGCATAGACGGAGTCCATCTCGGCTTCCGCCAGCGGGAGCGCCGGAGGAAGACAGACCAGGGTTCGAGCGCCATGCTGCTGACATACAACCCCGGCAGACCAGGGATTCTGCTGGAGGTAGGCCAGCCGGAAGGCTTCGGCAAATTTTTCCTTGGAGGCCGATACCTCCTCATAGGATGGAATCGTGATGCTGGTGCCGCTATAAAGCCCGCTGCAGCCATATTCCGTACCCCGCACATCACGGATATCCCGCAACCTCTCCCCATCCCGCATCCGTTCGGCCACTTCCAGAGCCGCCCGCTCCCCCATGCCGTAGATCAGCAGATCCGCTTTGGCATCAAAGAGGATCGAGCGGCGCACCTTGTTTTCCCAAAAATCGTAGTGGGCAAAGCGGCGCAGCGATGCTTCGATACCGCCGATCACGACCGGTACATCCTTGAATGCTTCCTTAAGACGGGACGTGTAGACCATCGTGGCGCGGTTCGGGCGGGCACCGTGGCGGTTACCGGGTGTGTAGGCGTCATCATGCCGCAACTTGCGGGCAGGGGTGTAGTGGGCCACCATCGAGTCCATCGCGCCGGCCGAGACGGCAAAGAACAGGCGAGGCCTGCCGAGCGTCATGAAAGCCTCTTTTGAGCGCCAGTCCGGCTGTGCGATGATGCCGACCCGGAAACCGTGAGCTTCAAGCCAGCGGGCCAGCAGCGGCACGCCGAAGGCGGGATGATCGATATAGGCGTCGCCGCTGACAAAGATAACGTCCAGCTCATCCCAGCCCCGTTGCCGCAACTCTTCTTGTGTCGTAGGGATAAACATCGATTCCTCTCTACAAACGAAGATTTTTCGCAAGGTCAAGGCGACCGAGGAATGGCGCGGAGACATGATTATCCGGCGCACAATTTTGCGAATGCACAAATTGGTCCGCGAAGGCGGACACAAGACATTCCGAAGCGCAACGCCGAGATTGCGGAAAAGCTGCGTTTGAGCCTTCCAGCCCCATGGTCTCAGGAAATCCGCAGAGCAGATTCATATTCTGCACCGCCTGGCCGGAAGCGCCCTTTCCCAGGTTGTCGATAGCCGAGATCACTATGATCCGGCCGGTTCGCATATCCACAAGCGGAGCGATGTCACAGAAGTTGGAGCCGCGCACGAACGCGGTGCACGGCAGGTCGCCGTTTGTAAGTACCCGCACGAACGGCTCGCCATCGTAAAACTCCCGGTACAGCCGGGCGACCGCTTCATTGGTGAGAGTTTTTTTGGGTGTTGCGTAGATCGTGGAGAGTATACCCCTGTCCATCGGTACCAGAT
>JBAVTM010000555.1:0-24048 GCA_049696195.1 Desulfuromonadaceae bacterium
TTGACCTTATGTTTGTGTATCAAAGCTACCGGAAGGTGTTCAGGATATATTCGGCAATCGTGCGTGCATCCTTGTCGGAGATGGTTTCCGTATCGAATCTGATCATCCGGGACAGCGGATTGCGCATGATCCTGACAATATCCTCCGGCCTGGTGATATGGTTCTTTCGCAAGGCGGAACCGTGAAGGGTTCTTTTCGGATCGGACACATTGCCGCCGTCGGGATGACAGTTATGGCAAAACTGCCTGAACAGCTCCTCGCCGGTTTTCGTCTGTCCCTGCGGTTGTGATGCCGCCTGCTGCGGCGGCGCCGTGCGGGGTGCCTCCCTGGAACAGCCTCCCGGTAAACAGATGGCGGCAGCCGCCATGAAACATGCTCCGATCGTTGTTCTGAACATAGTTGGTCTCCTTTTTTGGTTTATTGTCAGGGTGCGGCCTGTGCACATATGGCCATTTTACCCCTGAATGTCCACAGATACAAAAAAACAGGCAGAGTCCTGTCATCCGTATTTGCAGAAATCGCCGCCGTCCGGCATACCGTATGGAACAGAAAAAAGTTTCTCGAAGCGCAATTCAACTTTTTAAACGGATGGCAGTGCGTTATAGTTCGGGAAGCGTCGGTGTCGTCGGGGATGATGCAGAAAATACGGGTGCGTTCTGATGGATCCTGCAGATAACAATGAAAAGGGCGGGACGCTGATCCGCAATCTTTTGCGTGCGTTACGTTCCAGGAACTACCGCCTCTTCGTCGCGGGGCAGAGTGTGTCCCTCGTTGGAACCTGGATGCAGCAGGTTGCCATGAGCTGGCTTGTGTACCGTCTGACCGGCTCCGCAGTGCTGCTGGGGGTTGTCGGTTTTGCCAGCCAGATTCCGGCCCTCCTGATCTCTCCCGTTGCCGGCGTGCTTGCCGACCGCTGGGACCGCCGGCGTCTGCTGATCGCGACCCAGGTTCTGGCGATGCTTCAGGCGGCCTTTCTTGCCGTTGTCGTCCTGACGGGAACGGTGCAGATCTGGCAGATAATCCTGTTGAGCCTGCTCCTGGGAATCGTCAATGCCTTTGACATCCCGGTACGCCAATCATTTGTAGTGGAGATGGTCGAGCATCGCGAAGATTTGGGAAACGCGATAGCGCTCAATTCCTCCATGGTGAACGGCGCCCGCCTCGTCGGACCGGCCGTCGCAGGGCTGCTCGTAGCCTCGGTGGGAGAAGGGATCTGCTTTATACTGAACGCCGTCAGCTACCTGGCGGTCATAGCCGCCCTTGCGGCCATGCGTATCCCGCACGGCTCTCACCATCGCCCTTCCAGAGGCCCTATCCTGCATGAACTCCGGGAAGGCTTTGTGTACGCATATACGTTCGGTCCGATCAGGATCATTCTGCTCCTGGTTGCGCTGGTCAGCCTCATGGGGATGCCCTATGCCGTTCTGGTACCTGTTTTTGCAAAGGATATCCTGCATGGCGGCGCGCACACCTTCGGGTTTCTTATGACTGCGGCGGGGTGCGGTGCGCTGGCAGGCACGCTGTATCTCGCCTCCCGCAGCAGCGTCCTCGGACTCGGCCGGGTGATTGTGACGGCTACGATCCTATTCGCCGTCGGTATCGCCTCCTTTGCCTTTTCCGGCAATTTTATCCTTTCGCTGGCAGCTCTGGCGTTGTCGGGATTCGGGGCTATAACACTGGTCGCTTCCTGCAATACGGTTCTTCAAACGATTCTGGATGAAGACAAACGCGGCCGGGTAATGAGCTTTTTTACCATGGCGTTCATCGGCATGGCTCCGTTCGGAAGTCTCGGAGCCGGGGTCATGGCCGGCATTATCGGCCCACGGGATACGTTGCTGATCGGGAGTGCCGGCTGCCTTGTGGGAGCCGCTATTTTCGCCCGCCAGCTCCCCCTCATCAGGTCGAAAGTGCGCCCCATCTACGTGCGTATGGGAATTATCCGGGAAGTAGCGAATGGAATGGAGACCGCCGCCGAACAGCCGACGTTTCAGAAAGACGAGTGACCTGGAGATTCCGGACTGTCCGGATACAGGCATCAGACTCCAGCGAATACCGAAAGAGGGCAGCCATGAAAATTAATAACCTCCTCATCCATCTTCACAACAACGTAGATGCCTTCAGTCTCAAGCCGCGCCATATCGATCAGATTCGCGCGAACCTCCCGGATACGCATATCACCGTTGCCGAAGGGAACCGTGATTTTCTTGAAAAACTCCCTGAAGCCGATTGTGTCCTGGCCTGGGTATTCAAAGACGGCTGGTACGAAGACGCCCCGAAACTGAAGGCGCTTTTTACCCCCGCCGCCGGGCACGATTGGGTCGCTGCAGACCCGGCCGGCCGGGTGAAGACATTTTACGGCACCTTCCACGGCCGCATCATGCGCGAAAGTCTCCTCTCGATGATGCTGCACTTCAATCGGCAGATCGGGACGTCGCTTGAGGACCGGAAAAACAGGATCTGGGGGCGCCACAACTACAGCGGGTGTGTCGCTCTCTTCAGTCAGAGAGTGCTGATAGTCGGTTTCGGCTCGCTGGGGCGGTCGATGGCCGAGCTGCTGAAAGCCTTCGGGACGGGGATAGTCGCGGTCAAGCGCGATACGAGGGGGGTCGAGGGTAGTCCTGACGTTGACAGGGTGATCTCCTATGACATGCTGGAAGAGGAGCTCCCCTATGCCGATCACGTGGTCTTTGTCCTGCCGGGCGGGACGGAGACCGACGGCATCTTTACCGCCCGGCATTTCAGTGCCATGAAGCCGGGGGCGTACCTGTACAACCTGGGGCGCGGCAACTGCTACCGGGAAGAAGATCTTGTAACCGCCCTCAAGAACGGTCCTCTCGCAGGCGCCGGACTGGATGTTTTTGCCGAGGAGCCGCTGGCTTCTGCCTCGCCTCTCTGGGAACTGCCTAACGTATTGCTCACGCCGCATTCCAGCGCCATCAGCCGCGAGTATATCGATCTCTTCATTCAGGAATGGCTCGGGATGCTCCCGGAGATGTGACAGAAAAGCGGTACTGCAAAACCAACCTGCTCCATCTGATGCTTTTACAAAAAAAGAACCGCGACCCCTTTTGGGGGGGCAATACGCGGTTCTTTTTTGTTTCGTTATGGGTTACCGCTCTGACTGCGGGTGGTTGTTGTCGCACCTGTCCGGAGCGGATTCATCCGATCCGGGTTCGGCTGTCAGCACTCTGCTCAGAACCCCTGCAATTCCAGCCATGCCGTACGGTTTTACTATCGTCGCGCAGAAGCCGAATCGGCTGTAATCGGCCATAACAGGATCGTTCGAGTAGCCGCTCGAGACGATCAGACGGGCCTGAGGGTCAATCCGCAGAATTTGCTGAGCAGCCTCTTTGCCCCCCATGCCGCCGGGGACCGTAAGATCCATGATCACGGCAGAAAACGGGGTTCCCGCTGCCATGGCTGCGGAGTAGAGATCGATGGCCTCATCTCCGCTGCCGCACGTCTGCACCCGGTACCCCAGGTCACCCAGCATGTCGGATGCCAGGTCCCTGAGGATCTCCTCATCGTCCATTACGAGCAGAGAATTATGTTCACCCGCCTCCGCCGCCGTCGTCTCCGTGCGGGATTCAATGCAGTTCCGGTTACAGGCGGGAAGCAGCATGTCAAAGGTCGCGCCTGTGCCGGCTGTGGAGCGGACACTTATATGCCCGCCATGTTTGCTGACTATCGAGTAGACTGAAGCCAGCCCGAGTCCGTTTCCTGAGGGCTTGGTCGTGAAATAGGGGTCGAAGATCTTTTTCTGGTCTTCGGCCGCTATGCCGCACCCCGTGTCGGTAAAGGTTATCCTGATATAGTTTCCTGCTGCCAGGGAGAACATGTTTTCAGGGTCCAGCGTGACGTTTTCGGCGGCGATGGCGATGGTGCCGCCATCCGGCATCGCCTGTGCGGCATTTATGATGATGTTGTTGAATGCCTGGCTGAGCTGCCCTTCATCGGCATCGATGGCGTAGAGGTTGTCCGGGATGGTAATGACACTTCGCGCATTGGAACCGTGCAGGACCAGTGAAGCGGATGCTTCAACGATCTGCCGGACGGAAACGGTTTTCTTGATGGGCTGGCTCCCTTTTGCAAAGGTCAGCAGCTGGTGGGCAATGTCGGCGGCCCGATGGGAAGCTTTTTCAGCCTGCTCCAGTATTTTTGAAGATCTGTGGGATTCGTCGATGAACTTCCGTGCGAAGGAGATGTTCCCCATGATTCCGGTCAGGATGTTGTTGAAGTCATGGGCAATGCCGCCCGCCAGAACCCCGAGGGATTCCAGCTTCTGGCTCTTGATGCGCTCCTCCTGCATTGCACGCCGCTCGGTGATGTCGCGAACAATGGCGCAGTTGTATTCCCGGTCGTTATATTCAAAAAAATTAGCCGATATTTCGACCGGGATATCGCGGCCGTCCCGTGTCCTCTGAATGGTTTCGAAATGGAGGCTTCCCGATCGTTTCAACTCTTCCCAGTGTGCCGGCCAGCTCTCGGCGGGAAACTCCGGGCCGATATCGCAAATGCGCATGGACAGAAATTGGTCATGGGTATAGCCGAGCATCTTTTCTGCGGCACCGTTCACATCCCAGATCCTTGCGTCCGGGGTGATCCAGAAGATTGCATCGGCAATGTTTCGCAGGGTGAAATCCTTGAGCCTCAGCATGTCATCCATGCGTTTACGCTCGGTGATGTCCATGATGATTCCGTACCAGACGATTGTTCCGTCTTCCCATTTCTGCGGCTGTGCAACACCGTACAGCCATTTCAGCCCCTGCCGCGGCAGAATCACACGGTATTCGCATTTCCACAGATCGAGCGTCTGTGCAGATTCATGGATAGAGGCGGCAACGCGGTCACGATCGGCGGGATGGAATCTTTGAAAGACGGCTGCGACATCGCGCTGGATTTCTTCTGGCGACAATTCGTAGATGTCGTATGAGTTGCTGCTGGCGTAGGGCGTTTCGAACCGTCCATCCGTATGAAGGCATGTTTTGAAGAGAATTCCCGGCACCTGTTTGGAGAGGTTGTTCAGCATCGCGTGGCTTTGCTGCAGTGCTGCTTCTGCACTCTCGCGCTGTCTGAGCAAGCGGTTTATCAGAACAAACAGCAACGATGAGGTCAGGGCAATAAACACGATTCCCTTGAATATCGCCATGCGGGTTAAGACGGCGGGGTCCTGTACAAGCCAGCCAAGGATGGAGTCGGAACAATAGATCCAGAGGGTGCCGGAAAGAGCGTATATGAGGACTATTTTCAGCACGCCACGGCGATGTTCCTTTTTTGAAGCAATGTTCATGAAGGCTCCGGTGTGGCAGGTTGGGGTCGGCTATAATCAGGTGGCCGGGATTACAGTTTCAATATCCCATCGGCGATAATAACCGCTTCGCTCCCGTCTGCCATGATTGCGGTCAGGGTCGGCTGATAGAATACGTAATCCTCGTGGAAGGGGGCGCTGACGGTGCCTCCGAAGCCGGTGTTGTCCCCCAGGGCGATGTGGATCGTGCCGAGGATCTTCTCCGCCTCCAGCACGTTATCGGGACGGCTCGCCTTGTCGTTGGTGCCGATGCCGAGTTCGGCGATGTTCCGGCAGTTGGCGTCCCCGGCGAATCTCCCCTCCAGCCTGGCGCGGTGGGGGTCATTCCCCTCGATCCCGGTAACCACGCCGTTCTCGACGGTCAGGCGGAGCGGTTCGTCGAGCTTGCGGGTCGGCCCCCATTCGATCACCATGACCCCGTGGCTCTTTCCCTCCAGCGGCGCCAGGTATGCTTCGCCGGCCGGCAGGTTGCCGAAGCTTCCCTCCGCTGTCAGCAGGCCGTCGTCCCCCTCGGCGTGTCGCCCCTGTTTGCAGATGTTCATGTCGGTACCGTTCGGCGTGGTGACCCGGATCCATTCGGCCCTGTTGACCACTTCCACAAGGAGGGCGGTACGTGCGGCCAGGGCGTTCCAGTCAACGGTCATCGAGGTATGGAACATCTCCGGGTCGAAATGCGGCAGGCTGGCAAAGCGGCATCCGGCAGCGCAGGCCAGCGCCCGATAGCGGGTGTGGCTGGTGGAGTTGTTTGACATGGCGATGATGACCCCGGCAACGTCTTCCCTCTGCGCCCGGACAATGTCACCGGCACGGGAGATCTCGTCCGTCCCGGCTGTCTTGGCGAGCAGGTGTGCCATCAATCCTGCTGATGTCAATGCCGCTATGATGCCGCCGCCGAAGGTCGCAAGCCATAGTTCCGCCGGCGGTTCGGCCCCCGAGGCGGGCGTGGCGGGAAATTCGACAAAATCACCACTGCCGTATGCTCTCGCGGCAAATCCGGCCGCCGCCCGGGCGCTGGCGTTCAGTCGCGTCCGCCGGTCAAGATCAGATGCGGACGGGGTCTCGTCGGGACGGATGATGTCGCTGAAGACCAGCACCCGCTCCCCCGCTTTAATCCCCATATTGGTTTCAAAGAGCCTGCGGAATGCTCCATCAAGGTTGTGAAGGTCAGACATACGATTGTTTCTCCCGTCCGGTAAAAAATGGATACGTACGGTAACGAAATTCTTTACTGCAAAAAACCGCAGAAAACAATTTCTAACTTACTAAAAATGAGGGCCGAAAACAACATGCATATACGCGTATAGCACATCATCGGGGAAAGGTAAAACCGGCTGGATAAACAGACATGGCTCTGTCAGTTTTTTCCTTGATTTATAAGGTGTTATTGTGATAATCATGCATACTGTATACAATTGTCAGCAGCATTTTTATTCAATAATTGCGAGCACTTAACTCTATTGTCAGGGTTGGTTGGTGGAGGTTTTTGTGGCACAGGTCGTTTTTTCCACGTGGGGCGGAAGTGTAGTCGATAACAGGAACGTATCAGGTGAGCCGGCAGCGGTCAGCTTCAAGCTGCCGGTGGCTTTTGACGGAGAAAAACCGCTCAAGGCATTCATGGGATGGGACGGCATAATACTGTTCGACAAGTATGTGGATGTCCCTGCCATGACCGCCGAGTACATGAAGCGCGTACAGACTCTGTACTGCTGCGGCCGCTGCACACCGGGCAAGAAGGGCACCAAGGTGCTGATGGACCTGTTCCGGAACGTGCTGGCAGGCACGGCAAGCGAAGCCGACCTGGATACGGTCGGGGACCTGGCCGAGCTGCTCAAAAACTGCAAGTGCACGCTCTGCCAGAGTGCCACGGTGCCGGTGTTCGATGCGGTTACGCATTATCGTGCCGATTTTCTGGCTTATATCAACAGTGCCTGCGGTCCGAATACCGAGAAGTCGCGATTTATCCACAAGATCACCGCCCCCTGCATGGACAAATGTCCCGCCCATATCGATATCCCCAAATATGTCGAGGAGATAAAGAATTATCAATACGGCGCGTCGCTGGCCACCATCCGCGAGAACATGCCGATGCCGGCCGTCTGCGGCCGGGTCTGCCCGCACCCCTGTGAAACCGCCTGTCGCCGCAAGAACGTGGATGACGCCATCAATATCATGGTGTTGAAGCGCACCGCCTCGGATTACGAGCGGCAGCACAACCTCACTCCCCCCATGCAGCCCAAGCCGGCCAAGGGCAAGAAAGTCGCCATCGTCGGCGCCGGTCCTGCCGGTCTGGCCTGCGCCTATTATCTGGGGTTGGAAGGCTATAAATCAACGGTCTTCGAAGCGCTCCCCGAAGGGTACGGCGGCGGCATGATCGCCGTCGGCATCCCTGCCTACCGCATGCCGCGCCACATCCTGCAGCGCGATGTGGACATCATTGCGTCGGTCGGCGCGGAGATCAGGTACAACACCCGGGTCGGCAAGGACATCACCCTGCCGGAACTGAAACAGCAGTACGACGCCGTGTTCCTGGCGCCCGGTGCACACCGCTCCAAACCGATGGGTGTCGAAGGCGAGGATAAGGGCTACAAGGGCTTCCTCTCCGGAGGTATCGATTTTCTGCGCGAAGCCTATCTGGGCAATCCGACCGGCATGGGCAAGAAGGTCTGCGTGGTCGGCGGGGGCAACACCGCCATCGACTGTGTACGGGTGGCGCTGCGTGAAGGCGCCGAAGAATCCATCCTGCTGTATCGCCGTTCCCGCAAGGAGATGCCGGCTGATGTGTGGGAGGTCGATGGTGCCGACGAGGAGGGTGTCCGTTTTGAATTCCAGGTGCTGCCGACCAGGATCATCGTGGACGCCAGCGAGCAGGTCACCGGCGTCGAGTGCGTCCGCATGGCCATGGGAGAACCGGATGCATCCGGTCGCCGTCGTCCCGAACCGGTGCCGGGCAGCGAGTTCATCGTCGAGTGCGATACGGTCATTCCGGCCATCGGCCAGGATCCCGACCTGAGTTTCATTCCTCCCGACATGGGCATCGATATCACCAAGTGGAACACGGTCGTCACCAAACACCTGCCGCTGAAGGATGCCGCCGGCAAGGATCTGAAGGACGGCATGGGCAACATGCTTTCCCGCTCGCTGATTACCGACTGCGACGGCGTATTCGCCGGCGGTGATGCCGAGATCGGTCCGCTGACCGTGGTCGCCTGCATCGGCAACGCCCACCGCGCCGCACTGGTCATCCAGCGCTGGCTGGAAGAGGGGAAAGCCTATCTTTCGGAGCAGGATATCTTCGATGACCTGCTGACCTATCTGGGCGTCTACGACAAAGGTGAACAGGTCTCCTGGCTGGATTCCTGCGACCGCGCCAACCAGAAAGAGGTGCATGGCAGGGAGCGCGCCTCCAGGGGGAACTACCGTGAGGTCGAACTCGGCTTCGACGACAGCACCGCGCAGGTCGAGGCGGACAGATGTCTGCGTTGCTACAGGATGGCAATGGTAGCCCTGTAGGAGCGGTTCTTTTTCGCCCTGGCTGCGTCAATCTGCGGTCTTGCTTGTGCGGCGTAGCGCTGCTACGCCTCCGCGCAATCCCTTGATTTTCTGCCCAGGACAAAAAACTCATCGCTCCCGGTTTCTATAGTTTTCAAGCATATAAACAACATTCACGCTGCATGGAGATATATGGCATGGCACACACAGAGTCCGGCAACAAGAGTACGACGGCAACAGTGACGATTGACGGAAAACAGGTAACGGTCCCGGTTGGTGCCACCATCCTGGAGGCGGCTGCGGAGGTGGGAATCAAGATCCCGACGCTCTGCTGGCTGAAGAAGGTCTCCACTACCGGAGCCTGCCGGATGTGCGTGGTCAAAATCGAAGGCGTCGAGCGTTTCATGACCGCCTGCAACACTCCGGTCAAGGACGGCATTACGGTTACCACGACATCGCCGGAGCTTGAGTCTGCCCGCAAAAAAACGCTGGAGCTGATGCTCGTCAATCATCCCCTCGACTGCCCGGTCTGCGACGCCGGCGGAGAGTGCGACCTGCAGGACAGCTGCTTCTCCCTCAAGGTTGATAAAAACAGCTACGGCGCCGCTCTGGAGCGCCTGCCGATCCGTTATGACTGGAAGCTGCTGGAGAGTGATCCGAACCGCTGCATCCTCTGCGAGAAATGTGTCAAGGTCTGCCGTGAAGTTGTCGGCCGTGAGGCGATCGAGATCGTCGACCGCGGCGACAACACGATCATCGACACGGTGACCCGCCAGCCGCTGGAGTGCGATTTTTGCGGCAACTGCATCGGCGCCTGTCCGACCGGCACGCTGATCAGCAAGCCGTTCAAATTCAGGGGACGTCCCTGGACGTTTGACGTCACCCCGGGTATCTGTGCATTCTGCTCGACCGGCTGCCAGATCGAATACCATGCCAGGAACGGCCGGATTGAGCGGGTTACCAGTTCCGACGACGGCTACAACAAGGGCAACCTCTGCGCTAACGGCCGTTTCGGCTATGCCGCATTCAATTCTCCGGCGCGCATATCCACACCGTTGATCAAAGATGCCTCGGGCGGGCTGAAGAAGGCTTCCTGGGACCAGGCGCTGGAATTTGCCGCCGCACAACTCAAAAACATCGCCTCCCTCTCGGGCGGGAGTGCCGTTGCCGGTATCGGTTCGCCGCGGGTGACCAACGAAGAAAGTTATCTGTTCCAGAAGTTCCTGCGCGGAGCGCTGGGGAGCAACAATATCGACTCCGAAGCCCGCCTCGGCTATCTCCCCGCGCAGGTGATCCAGCATGAGATGCTCGGCTACAGCGGCGGCACCTTCGGCATGGATGCGATTGAAAAGGCCACGGCAATTATTGTTATCGGCGCCGACCTCAAGGCCGAATCGGCCGGATTTGCCTATCGGGTTATTCAGGCAGCCACTAAAAACGACGCTAAACTGGTGCTTGCCGGCAGCCGTGCCGGCTCCATGAACAAGTTTGCCAATTCATTCCTGCAGTGCCGTCCCGGCAGTGAAGCCTGGCTGGTTGCCGGCCTTAACAAGGCGGTGCTGGCTGAAGGGCTTGCTGCCGCAGGGAACGTGACGGAACTGGAGGGGCTGAAGTCATCCCTTGACTCCCTTTCGTTCGAGCGCATTGGTGAAATGTCGGGCATCTCCGAGGCCCGGCTTCGTGAAGCTGCCGTTCTGATCTGCTCAGGTGGGCGCACCGCAGTGATCTACGGTGCCGATGTCATTCGTTCGGCCGACAGCCGGAACGCCGTTGCAGGGACGGTTGATCTGGCACTGCTGACCGGCGCCGTTGCCGAGACGGGAGCCGGAATCTATCCGCTGGACGAGAAAAACAACACCCAGGGAATGCTGGACATGGGGGTCTGCCCCGAGTACCTGCCGGGATACCGTACCTATGAGCATGCCGCCGCCGCATTCGACGCATCCTGGAATGCCGCCGTGCCTGCGGTCCCCGGCAAAGACCTGTTTCAGATACTGGATGCAATTGAAGCGGGAGAAATCAGGGCGCTGTACGTCATGGGGAGTGATCCGCTCCATTTCATGCCGAATCGCAGCCGGGTCATGAAGGCTCTGCAGAAACTGGAGCTGCTGGTCGTTCAGGACCTGTTCCTGACCGATACTGCCAGCTTGGCGCACATTGTGCTCCCGGCTGCAACCGGCGCTGAAAAGTCCGGTTCGTTCACCTCGGCCGACAACCGGGTACAATGCTTCAGTGCCGCCGTCAAACCTGCCGGCGAGGCACGGAGTGATATCGAAATTCTGACGGCATTGCACCGCCTGATTTCACCTGAATCAGCCGGCGCAGTTCAGACGCTCGATGCCCTGCATCACGAGATCACCACTCTGACCGGCCTCTATAGCCAGGTCTGCGATCACGACGGCTGTCGGATGGGGCGCATCAAAAACCGTACGACAACATCCGTTTGCCTGCCGTTGGCACCGTTGGCACCACCCCCGGCCACCCGCCCGTTTGCACTGACGGTCGGTCCGGTGCTGCATCACAACGGTTCGATGACAACCTGGTCGCAGAACAACCTGCTGGTGTCGGGCGAAGCGTATGTTGAAATATGCAGCCTGGATGCTGCATCAATCGGTGTCGCTGCCGGAGATTCCCTCAAAATTACTTCTGATACTGGCAGCGTCTTGCTGAAAACGCGGCTGTCGGAACAGCTTCAGCGCGGTTCATTGTTTGTGCCGGCACACTTCAGGGACGCAGCGATTACCACGTTAACCGGTTCCGCCTCGTTTCCTGAGTATGTTTCGCTTTCAAAGGCGTGAAATGTCGTAACCTGCTTGTTTTGATTACAAAACGCCGCCTTACGCGGCGTTTTTTTATGTAGTACCCGAATCCTGTCACAATCATGGTATATTCGTCGGACAGAGATAAGGGAGGATATTCCAATGAAAGATAATGACAGTGACGGGTACCTGCCGGATATAACGACTGCTCCAGCGGCAAGACAGCAATGAGCAGCAGCATCAGAAATAGAAACAGAGCCCTGCTTCAGGCGGAAACGCCCCTGCATTCGTACGGACGGGTAGGGCAGCTTAAGGTCTGTCTCGTCTCCCCGAACCGCTACCAAACCGGTATGAGCAGCCTCGGTTTCCAGACGGTTTATTCGCTTCTGGCCGGCTCGGACGGCATACGTTGCGAGCGGGGCTTCCTTCCCGACCGTGAGGAGCTGGAAGAATACCGCCGCAGCGGAACGCCGCTCCTCTCGCTGGAGTCCTCGACCCCACTTGCCGATTTTGATGTAGTCGCATTTTCCACCTCGTTCGAGCCGGACTACCTGAATATCCCCCTGATCCTCAAGCTGGCGCGCATTCCGCTCTACTCGAACAGCCGCAGCCGGTCCGACCCGTTGATCATCGCCGGTGGCGCTGCCTTCTTTATCAACCCCGAACCGGTCGCCGACTTAATCGACGCCATCTGCATCGGTGAAGGCGAGGATGTCATCCCCGGCATGATTGCTACGCTGCTCTCCCCTGTTGATAACGGCAGGCGAGGACTGCTGCAGGCCCTCGCCGCGATTCCCGGCGTATACGTCCCCTCTTTTTATCATCCCCGCTATCATGGGGGGGAACTGGCCGGGTACGATACCGAAGCGGGCGCCCCGCTGCCGATCACCCGCGTGCCGGTGTGTCTGGACCAGCACGAACCCTCGTCTTCGCAGATCCTGACCGACAATACCGAGTTCGGAGACATGTTCCTGGTAGAAGTCAGCCGGGGCTGTCCGCGCGGTTGTCGTTTCTGCAGCTCCGGGTTTATCTATGGCGCTTTTCGTCAGCAGCCGTTTGATAACATTGTCGCCCTGATCGACCGGGGGCTGGTCCATCGGGGCAAGGTGGGACTGGTGGGCGCGGCGGTGTCCGATTATGCTGATATTGGTCGGCTTTGCCGGTATATAGTCGAAAAAGGAGCCAGGGTTTCCGTTTCATCCCTGCGGGTTGACCGGATCGATCCTGACATGCTGGATGCCCTGATTGCCAGTGGGCACAAAACGATCTCCCTGGCCCCGGAGGGTGGCTCGCAGCGCATGCGTGACCTGATACGCAAGAACCTGACCGAGGCGCAGATTCTGGATGCGTGTGAGATGTTGATTGAACACGATATTCTCAATCTGAAGCTGTACTTCATCATCGGTCTGCCGGGTGAAACTGATGCCGACCTCGACGAGCTGGTCCGGCTTGTTGAAACGATCCGTGAGCGGGTCATCGCGCGGGGACGTGCCAACAAGCGGCTGGGTGAAATTACCCTGTCGGTCAACCCGTTCATTCCCAAACCGTTTACCCCCTTCCAGTGGTGCGGTATGGAGCCGCTCCCCTCGCTGGAACGAAAGGTTAAGCTGCTGGAGGGGCGACTGAAGCGGCTGTCAAATGTCAAGCTGAAGGTCGAAAGCCTGCGCGAGTCCTATCTGCAGGCGCTATTGTCGCGTGGTGACCGCCGCTTGTCGGCGATGCTGATTGCAATGGCCGAGGGGGCGAACCTCAAAAAGGCCGCGAAATCGTGCGGGATCGATACGGACCGGTATGTGGGGCGTACGATCGCCGAAGAGGAAATCATGCCGTGGAGCATTATCGGTACGGCGGATCAGGCCATGCTGCGCAGCGAGCATGACCGGGCGCTTGTGGGAGAATCGGGTCAATCATGAAGAACTGCAGCCTGTGTGATAAGGAATTCGATGAAGCGGCAGTCCGTTCGCTGTATGCCGAAGCGGGTGAGTGGCTGGCCGGTGAGGTGTGGCATGATGCCGGGGAATTATGCCCGCTCTGTCTTGAAAACCGTGCCCGGCTGGTGATGATGTATGGTCACGAGATAAATTCCTGAACCGGATAGGTGATGCCGGGGCGGAGATGAAGCCGTTGCGAATGTCTCAGAATGCGTGCCTGAATCCCGATTGCAGCGTCGTGCCTCGCGGTACGACCGTACTGTCAGGGTAGGGAGTACAGGGTATAGCGTGATCGTAACAGCGTCCTCCGGATGTCGGTGTAAATGTGAGTACACCTCCGGTGGTGTAGGTTGTGAAGCCAACATCCTCAGGGACCTCGATCCGTTGCGGTCTGAAGACGATCTGGCTGAGGTCGAACCGGGTAATCTTTTTCGCTTGAATGCCGACAAAAACAATGACTGTCAGGTAGAGTACGGCTATCAACCGGCGGTTTCCCCATTTCTGCTCCGATAAGTTGAATTCCCGCACCAGTAATGGTGAAAGCGCCGCTGTAACGAGAAAAGGTTCGCCGAACTGAATCGCCGGTGCGAGCAGGAGCCAGAACAGGACTCCTGTGAATGACGTGCCTGTCACCGCCCAGGCGTAGTAACCGGCGTGGTCGTTGGTGATTCTGCGGCTGACAAGCGCCGCAATCGGAGCAGCGAGTGCGGCGGTGAACAGTATCTTGTGCTCGATAAATATCCGCCGCCACCAGAGAGGAAACCACTCGGACATATTCATCTGCGCTGCTGCAAGATGCAGTTCGCCCGGCCTCCGTGCCCACCCCGTTACGTGCATTTTTTCTTCGATGACACTCGCCGCAGGAACTTTCCAGTCAAAACCGAACAGATCGACCGACGGGAAGGGGTAGACGAGCCACCCGGTCAGTATGATGTTTCGAGCCAGCCAGGGCACCATGATGACGGTCATTCCCGCAAACAGCCAGCCTATGGTCCGATGCTCCCCCCGGTGCTTGATGATGACGAGCAGAGCCAGCAGCATGAGGGGCAGCATGGCTAACTTGACCGTGAGCACATAAGCGCAGAGGATAATGATTGGGACGTACCCCTTCAGTCCCTTCTCTTCATGCCGGTCTGCGGCACTCGACAGGATGAAGAACGGCAGCACGGCGGTAATAAAATTAGGCGATGGGGATGACAGGTTCTGAATCGCAAACAGGATGTCGATGAAGATTATCAGATTGAAAAGCAGGATGTTGGTGATGCCGTGCTCTCTGAACAGGGAACGAATCTTGTGTATGAAGTGCACCACAAGAATTAGGTAAATGCTGAAATTAACCGAAAAAATTTCCTGCCTGCAGATATCCGCAAGGGAAGTGGCGGCAAAGAGGGTGAATATATTCGGATTGAACCCGAATCTGCCGTGCAGGTTTGCCAGTCCCGGCACGACGGCATATTCTTCGATCCACTTGATGGTTTGCAGATGATACAGGCCGGTATCAACCGGCCTGGGCGGACCGAGTGAAACCATGAACGCGATCAAAATGAAGGGAAACGACCACATCAGGGTGGTTTTCCCTGTTTCCCCCGGCGTGAAGAGATGTGCTATGTCATTTCGTGAAAAATACAGGAGGGGCAGGCTGCAGACTGCCAATACGGCAACAGTAGCGACGTTGATGGGCAAAAAGAGAGATGCGAAGGTGGTAATGGTATTAATCGCCGCCAGTCCGATTAATGTCTTCTCGGCAAAGTTTGCCGGCAGATTGGCAACCTTCGCAATAAAGAAGCCACAGACGATGCAAAAGTAAAGAGATACCCCGCCTGATGCGGCCAAAGCCAGCATGTCAGTGCCGGTACAGTGCGGGGATATTGTATTTTATGATGCAGAAAATGGCCTTGAAGCCGTCCCGCCAGCCGATCTTCTTCCCCTCCTGATAGGTGCGCCCATAATATGAAATGCCGACTTCATAAATTCTGATATTCGGTATTTTGGCAATGGCTGCCGTTACTTCCGGTTCGAAGCCGAATCTCTTCTCTTTCAGGGAGAGTGATTGAATAAACTTTGTGTTGAAAAGTTTATAGCACGTTTCCATGTCGGTCAGATTCAGGTTGGTCATCATGTTTGACATGGCGGTAAGGAGTTTGTTTCCGATGGTATGCCAGAAGAACAAAATCCTGTGCGGTTTCCCGCCAATAAAACGTGAGCCGTAAACAACATCGGCAAAACCGTCGACTACCGGCCCAAGGAGAAGATTGTACTCCTTGGGGTCGTACTCCAGATCCGCATCCTGGATTACCAGAAATTCTCCCGTCGCTTTTTGTATTCCCGTATGGAGCGCGGCTCCTTTCCCCATGTTGCGATCATGTCTGACGTAGTGTATGTTCAGCGTCAGATTGGCAGCCATGTAGGAATGAATTGCCCGGTCGGTTGCGTCCGTGGAACAGTCATCTACGATGATGATTTCTTTCTCTATGTCGTTGATCAGTACGACGTCCTTGATTTTGTCAAGTATGACGTGAATGGTTGCTGCTTCATTATAGGCAGGAATAACTATTGATAACGTACGTATCATCGATGGTGTTCTTTCTCGCTGTATTTATATACGTCGGAGCGATTCGGGATAAGGCGGAATTTCGACACAGCAAGGCTCCGGATGAGCCCGAACTGACTCAGTTAAGTTCCGGGTGCCTCTTGTGATGCGTACGTCCCGGAACTCTACTGATGTCCGGTACTGTGATGCTAGCGGGCGGCTACCGCTTCAGCCGCGGCCCGTCCGAGAGCTTCGCACTGTTCAAACACCTCCGGTTTCGGTGAGAATTGTGCCCGCACGGTTTCACCCACCAGCTTGAAGCCAAGACTCTTGAGGCGCTCTTCCGCCATTTTGCAGGCCTCGCCGCTCCAGCCGTAGCTGCCGAAGATTCCCGCCAGATTGGTCTTCAGCGTTACGGTGCTGAGATAGGCCAGCACTTCCCACATCGGTTTTGCGATATCGCGGTTGAACGTCGGAATTCCGAAAAGCAGGGCATCGGCCTCTTCCATCAGGTTGCGCAGTTCTCCGGCATTCAGGCTGTTGATATGGTAGCTGGCAACCTCTATCCCATCCCTCGTGGCACCGGCGGCAACGGCGCGAGCCATCTTTTCGGTGCTGCCGTGTGGTGAAAGGAAGAGGAGCACGATTTTTTTGCTTTGAGACGTCGGCTTGCTCCAGCTTTCAAACTGCTGAATGACCTTCCACGGGTCCTGGCGGATGATCGGGCCGTGACTCGGGCAGATCATGTCGATCACGTCGTGGCGGATCTTCTCGACGGCTGACAGAACCTTGTCCTTGAAGGGGCGGAAGATGCAGTCGAAATAAAAATGGCGCGCGGAAGTGAAATCTTCCACTTCGTCGTTGAAGATGTACCCGGTCTGCCAGTAGTGGGCCGCGAACGCATCACAGGAAAAGAGGATATTCTCCTCCTCCAGCCTCGTGAACATGGTGTCAGGCCAATGAAGAAAAGGGGCGGAGATGAAGCGGAGGGTACGTCCGCCCAGATCAAGGGTGTCCCCGTCTTTGACGGTTTGGCAACTGAACGGCTTGAGCAGGATATTGCCGAGAAAAATCTTGGCGGCTGTCGTGCAGTAGACGGTAGCCTGGGGCGCCTGTTCCAGCAGATACGACAGTGAGCCGGAGTGGTCATGCTCGGTATGGTTGACGATTATATAGTCGATGGTTTTCGGGTCTACCAGTGATTTAACCTTATCCATGTATTCGTCAACAAATTTTTCCTCGACAGTGTCGATAAGAACTGTTTTGTCGGTCCCTTTCAGCAGGTAGGCATTGTAGCTGGTGCCATGTTCCGTTGGGAAAAGGTCGTCAAAGACTCTCAGGTCCGGATCCTCCGAACCGATCCAGTATAGTCCCGGTTTGATTTCTATCGGTTCCAGCATAATGTGTGATCTCCTTTTTATGGGTGGCTCTCTGTCGTTTTCAGCAAGTGATAGGTGTCTATGCGCGCATTGGCAGAAAATAACGTCGTTAACGCACGTAGCCTGATTGCCGGGGAGAAGCGGAAACGGTTCCGATTCCGATATCCTATCGAATTGATTGCCAATATATCAGAACTAATATCTCGTGTACAAGCTGCAAATGATAACTTTGCAATTGTTTCGCCGCCTTGATTCTGCTACAAAGATGGGTATGAGAGAAAAAGTCCGCTCACGAATAGACTCATTAAGACCACTGTTGAAAGACCCCGTACCGGATGTTCGAATCGCCGCAGCCGAGGCAATAGAAAAGCTGGAAGCTGCCAGCAGTGTTGAGGAAATTCTCGCAACGCTCAAGACCGGTGACATGGGGGCCCGAGTCGGCGCCATCTACGCCTTGGGCGACATTGGTGGAGAGAAGGTGCTTCCTCCGCTTGTCTATTGTGCCCGCCGCCCCGAAGTGGATATTCGTTCGGCCGCAACGGCGGTGCTGGGGAAGCTGGCTATACCGGCGACTCTCCCGGTCCTGGTTGAGCTTCTTGATGACAAAAACTCGGCTGTTCAAAGCCGGGCGATTGCTGCACTGTGTCATTTCCCGGTGACTCCGGATATTCTCAACAAACTCCGCACCTTTCTGAGCGCGAGTGACGGTGTGCTGGAGGCCGAGGCGGCAATGGCCCTCGCGGAGTTCAACGACCTGTCTTCATTGAGTCTGATCCAGGCGCTTCTGACCTCTCACCACGCATCAACCCGTCAGGCGGCTGTCACAGCGCTCAGCCGTATGCCCATTCAGTAGTTTCCGCTCGAAATCAAGCACCCGACATCAATGTTTTTCAACAATGGATCAACTACAGTGACTATCCGTGCGTAGAGTGACCCGTCAGCACCGATCAGCGCCTGTTCCCGCGGTGCATCTAACCGCTTGCCGTTGCCGTCAATCAGAATCCGCACCAGCGGAGCATTTTCGTCCAGCGGGTTTGGGCGATACACAAGCGCAATTTCGTTGGTATCAAGCCGCACGAGTGTTCCCACCGGATAGTGTCCCATCATTGCCACGAAACGCTCAAAAACAGCACCGTTCAGAATGGTTTTCGTCAGTTTCTGCATAGTGCTCAGTGCCGCTTTGTTGGTATGCGGAGGTTGGTAGACGCGCAGCGTCGTCATTGCATCGTAGGTGTCGGCAATGCCAATAATGTCAATCATCTGATTAAAAGGAAGTTTGCTTGCCCATTCGGGGTATCCGCTTCGATCACAGTGCAGGTGGTGGCCCAGGACGACACGGGCGATATGCGGTTCCAGCCCTTCCATTTTACTGATAATTTCGGACCCGAGTTCGGGATGTCGCTTCATTTCATCAAATTCGGCGCTGGAAAGCTTACCCGGCTTGTTCAGAATATCCCTTGAAATCATGGTCTTGCCGATGTCATGGAGCTGCCCCGCAATTCCCAGATCCCTGACGCCTATCGCATCCAGCCCGAGCGTTGCCCCCAAAGCCATCGAGAGAACGCCGACATTGACACAGTGAGTATAGGTGTAGTTGTCATAATCCTTGATCATGGTCAGGCCGAGCAGTGCCCATGGTTCCCGCATGGTGACGTCGACCATCTGATCAACAGCTGTTATCAGCGGGGCGCTGTTAGGAATGCGGCCGCTTTCAATGTCGTTGCAGATCGTTTTGACGGCAGAGAGTGCATTGTTGTGCATCTCAATGTGATTACCCTTGAGGTCGTTTTCAGGCGCGCCATTGGTTTGATTAAAGTCTCCGTCTCCATTGCGGATAAGCCTCAGGTGGGTGATTCCCTGCTCTGCCAACTGGCATGAAAGAGCGTCAAAGCTGCCGCCCTTGGCGGAAAAGAGTTTGACAAATGATTCCAGCTCCTCAAAACTGATCGACGAAGTCGCTATAATCCGGCTTATCTCCTTCTCCAGCATCCGGTTTGTCATGTCGGTGATTACCGCTGACGGTGCGATGAAGAGGTGATCGTCAAAGAGCATGATGCCGTCTATAAGTCCCCAGGACACCTGCTCTTCCTGGCCGAGGGCAGTCGTCAGAATCTTGTAGAGCTCCATGAGCGGCTGCCTGATTGCCGGATGCGAAGCAGGGTAAAAGGCCATCCCTTTAACCGCCCCGGATAAAAGCGTGATAAATCTAAGCGCGCTCGGTTTGTCAAGAGATCCCATCAGGTCATCCTTCTGTTTTTTCAATCATTAGAAGTGCATCCGAGCAGGCAGAGCCAAGTTCTTCTCCATCGGAAGCCAGTTTTTTCAGGGCCGGCACCGCCCTGGCATCACCAAGCTTGCCCAGGCACGCTGCAGCAGCAGCTTTCAGTTGCTTCCCGCGTGCTGCTGCCAGCAAATACCGCTCTTCAAGGAGTGCAACAAGATGCGGCGTAACCTGCCGGTCGCCGATCAGGGCGATGGCGGCCAGAGCATCAATCTTGAGGGTGAGCGACTGTAAAAACAGGTCTCTCGAAAGCACGATTCTGATAAGTTCGGCCACGGATTTTCTGCTTTTCATGCCGCCGAGCGATGCGATTGCCTGTGGATACAGTGCCGGTTCAGTTCCCCGCAGTACATCGAGAATAGCGGCCTCAGCTTCCGGTCCTCCAAGCTGCGCCAGGCTGCGGATAGCTTCTTTTTTCACGCGCAGGTCAGGATGGTGCAGGGACTTCGTCAGCGCCGGCAGTGCCTCACGGCTTGCGATAGAGCCCAGGATTGCACAGATGTTCCGTATGATGAACCATCGGGAATCATGCATCAAATCCAGAAGCACCGGCACCGCAGCGTCACCAAGACTCGCAAGCATGTTGGAGAGCGTCCTTCTGGCCTTGATGCTGTTGGTGCGGCCCATCTGCTCGATCGCTGCCGTAATGGCGGCGGCGCCGCCGGCTTTGAGAACCGCATGCAGAGCCATCTTCGACACCTCGGTGTCCTGTCCTGTCTGCTCGAGCACGAGCTGCAAAACTTCACCGGTTGTGACAATCTGCTCTATCGCAAATTGTGCGCGTTCTCGCATGGTTTCACTGCGCTCCTCACCGTCGGCGTGGCCGGCAAGCAATTCAATCAGCGGGAAAACAAGGTGCGTTTCATGGTTCGACTGGAGATCGTCTGCACAGGCGACGGCCTGGCGGATCAGCGCCAGGTAGACGTCTTCATCGCCGCAGGCTGCTAATTGCTCAAGCAGTTCCCGAAGCTGCTGTTCCGAAGATAACTCGTCAGGCCGGGGTGATTGCTGCTCAACAACAGGGATAGTATCGCCAGCGGTTTCAGCGTCATCAATCCCCTGTGGGACAGTCCCCTTCTGTTCTACCGTACGGCGTTTCTCCCGAAGGACCGTCAGATCAAACTCATTGACCCATACGGAGCGAATGCCATGGAGAGCCATCATGGTCTCGATACCGCCGGACTGCTGGATTGCTTCGGGGGACATACACAGGATTTTGACAAGCTCAAGCAGATCTTCCTGGAACAGGTCTTCAAGGATCGCTATTTTTTGAACCCGGCGGATAAACAGTTCGTAAGCAAGAGCAGATGTCAGTCCGGAAGCGTCTTTGAGAAGTTCTCCGTCCGGGAAACAGAAACCGGTGCGACCGCAGGTGAGTAACAGCGTGTTGCCATCCAGCAGTTTCAGCATCGCCGCATAAGATAGAATCAGGCTGTTCCGTCGGGTCGGGTGCCCTTTCGGATAAAACCTCCAGGTCCGCACGGCGCGATAAAGGGAGCCGAGCGCATCAAGAGTGACCTGATTAGTTGTTGGTCGATAGAAATCCATTGCCGTTCCTTGTATTAGGGGCTGGAATTATGCCATACTGCGTCGAAAATGTCTTTCCAAAATGATTTATTTTTTGTTGATTATATCAGTTTTACCATATGAGAGGGGTGTATGAAGCAGAAAACGATCTTTACCTGCCAGAAGTGCGGCAGCCAGTCTCCCAAGTGGCTTGGCAAATGTCCTGACTGCGGGGAATGGAACAGCCTGGTGGAAGAGAATGTCATCAGGGTCTCGCATGCGGCCCGCCCGGCAGGGGGCGCACTCCCCGTGCCGATTTGCGATGTCCCCCCCCAAACGGAGACCCGCAGACCGACCGGCATCGGAGAGCTCGACCGGGTGCTGGGAGGGGGCATCGTTCCCGGCTCGCTGGTGCTGATCGGCGGCGATCCCGGCATCGGCAAATCAACGCTGCTGCTGCAGGCGATGCACACCCTGGCGGAGTATGCGGGAAAGGTGCTGTACGTTTCGGGAGAGGAGTCAGCTTCCCAGACCAGGCTAAGGGGCGAACGTCTCGGCGCATCAAGCAAAAATCTGCTGATTCTGGCTGAAAATTCGCTTGAAGCGATTCTGAGCCAGGCCGCCGCTCTGAAGCCGGCGGCAATGGTTGTTGACTCGATCCAGACCGTCTGGACTTCCGCCCTGGAATCGGCCCCCGGCAGCGTCAGCCAAGTGCGGGAATCAGCCGGCAAGCTGATGCTGCTTGCCAAAGGGAGTGACATCCCGATATTCATCGTCGGCCACGTGACCAAGGACGGATCAATTGCCGGTCCACGCGTGCTGGAGCATATGGTCGACACGGTCCTCTATTTCGAGGGTGACGGCAGCCATCCCTTCCGGATCCTGCGGGCGGTCAAAAACCGCTTCGGCTCTACCAATGAAATCGGTGTCTTCGAGATGAAGCAGGAAGGTCTGTGCGGAGTAGCAAACCCCTCGGAACTCTTTCTTTCCGAGCGTCCGCTGGGTGTGTCCGGTTCGGTCGTCACCACCTCGCTGGAGGGAAGCCGTCCGCTGCTGGTCGAACTTCAGGCGCTGGTCACCCCGTCCTCCTACGGCGTTCCCCGCCGAACAACCATCGGCGTTGATCATAATCGCCTGGCTTTGCTGGTCGCGGTCCTGGAGAAGAAGGTGGGTTTGCACATGGCCGGACAGGACATTTTTTTAAATGCGGCCGGCGGGGCGCGACTGAACGAGCCGGCAGCCGACCTGGCCATGATCATGGCGGTTGCCTCCAGCCACCTCGACAAGGCCATTTCGCCCGAGACGGTCATCTTTGGTGAAGTCGGTCTGGCGGGGGAGGTACGGGCCGTTACCCAGCCGGAGCTGCGCATTGCCGAAGCCGAAAAGCTCGGCTTCAAGCGCTGCATTATTCCGGCCGGAAGCCTGAAGCGCCTCAAAAAACGGGGAATCCGCCTGGAGGGGGTTTCCACGGTTCAGGGTGCGATGGATTTAATCTTCGAATCTTGATACACGAAGCAGGTGGTGCTCCTGACAGGTGCGCTTCGACCGCATCGGGAACGGCCGTGACGGCCGTGAGGGGGCCCGACTTCTGACGCGATGGCGAGCTCTGGTACACAATACCCATTGACCATCATATCGTTATCCCATCACATCAGAAAACAATGTATCTGTTGATCCTGCCGAGCTGTAAAAAATATTTTGACCTCCCTCCCTTCAATATGTTATATCAACATAAATTGATATAACTAAACAATTCAGATTGATATATATGATTGATACATTCAAAGCCCTGGCTGATCCCTGCCGCCTGCGTCTGACGGCAATTCTTCTGGCCGGCGAATTCACCGTGCAGGAGCTGACCCGCATCATGGGGATGGGGCAGTCGCGGATTTCGCGCCACCTGAAAATCCTGACCGAGGCCGGCGTGCTGAGCGTCAAACACCAGGGGACGTGGAGCTACTTCCGGGCCGGCGACGGGAGCAGATTCTTCAGCGCCATCCGCCCGGCGTTCGAGGCGGAGCTGGGATCGCTGCCGGAGCGGAGTCGGGATCTGTCCGCTGTGGCGGAGGCTTTGGAGGAGCGGCGTCGCCGCAGCCAGGAGTTCTTCGACCGCCATGCACGCCAGTGGGACGATCTGGCCCGCACCCTGCTGCCGGTGCCGGAGTATCGCCAACGATTGCTGGAAATGGTGCCGAAAGGTGTTTCGCTTCTGGAGATCGGTGTCGGTACCGGCGTCCTGCTGACGGAACTGGCGTCCCGGGCCTCGCAGGTGATCGGAGTGGACCATTCCCCGGCCATGCTGACGGAGGCCCGCCGCCGGCTGACAGCGACCGTTGCCGACCGCGTCGAGCTGCGCCTGGGTGAAATGAACCATCTGCCGCTTCCCGACGCCTCGGTAGAGTGCGTTGTGGCCAACATGGTGCTGCACCATGCCGCCGATCCGCCTGCTGTGCTGGCCGAAATCCGGCGGGTGTTGATCCCCGGAGGGACGCTGCTGTTGGCCGATCTTGCCCGCCACGAGCGCGAGGCGGCCAGGGAACAGCTGGCCGACCAATGGTTGGGGTTTGAGGAGGATGAGCTGGCAGAATGGCTGAAACGTGCAGGTTTTACAGCCGTTACCATTGAGGGGATTGCTGCAGCTGCAGGAGAGGAATCGGTATTGCTGGTGCGGGGAGAGACGGCCGGCTTGCATAAACGACAAAAAGCATCACGACAAAAAGGAGCATAACCATGAATCAAGATTTCATCGTAGCAGACCTTAAGCTGGCCGACTGGGGCCGCAAGGAAATCAAAATTGCCGAGACCGAGATGCCGGGTCTGATGGCCATCCGCGAGGAGTTCGCCTCCAGTCAGCCGCTGAAAGGC
>JBAVTM010000556.1:0-1599 GCA_049696195.1 Desulfuromonadaceae bacterium
ATGCGCAATCCGCTGTCCCGGATGATCAGATTCGATACGGAAACCATCTCCGACAAGGATGCACGCACGATTGCCGAATATATCCTGAACACCTTCCGGTAGCTTTGATACACAAACATAAGGTCAAAGGGCAGAGACAGTAAGGTCTGCAATGGCTCAACGTGCCGGATGAAGGTAAAAATCATTCACCACTCGATTTTACGTCGGCTCATTGAAATAAATCGATACCCTGATAATATTGAGAAATACCGCTTCGGTATTGGTAACAGCAATACGCGCACATTCACGTCAAGGAGGATCTTATGCGGAAATCAATTTTGGCCGGCATACTGTTTTCGCTTCTGGCAGCAGGCTCTATCGTTGCTTCAGAGCTGCCCGTGGCGCCTAACGGCATTGCCATCTATCCTGACTACATGTCATGGAAGGTCGTCTCCCCATCCTACCGGGAAGACAAGGGACATATCCGCATCATCACCGGCAACGACATCGCCGTCGCAGCCTTGCGTGCCGGCAAGAAGCCGCTCCCTGACGGAAGCGTACTGGCCAAGGTGGCCTGGAAAGCCGAAAAGCATCCCAACTTCCCGGTAGCCACTGAACCGGGTGCCTTTGTGCAGGTCGAGTTTATGGTGAAGGATGCCAAGAAGTATAAGGACACGGGTGGTTGGGGCTTTGCCCGCTTTGTGGGGAACGAACTGAAACCATACGGCAAGGATGCCGCCTTTGTGGGTGAGTGCTTTGGGTGCCATATACCTGTAGCAGGCAACGACTATCTTTTTACCAGAATAGTCGAGACACCCTGATTGTTCTCATCTGATAACAGCGGTCTCCGGGGAGAACGCCGGAATTATCGCCGATTATATTTCCACACACTGCGGCATAGGGGGATAACATGAAAAACGCAAGCAAACCGGTAACCTGTCTGCTGGCATGGTCATGTTGCATGGTTGCTTTATCAATCGCCGGAGGTACTGTGCAGGCAGCCGGCCCAAAGCGAGGCGAAGCTGAATTCAAGGAACACTGCGCGTCCTGTCATGTAGATGGTGGAAACCTCATCAACCCGGCTAAAACCCTATCAAAATATGACCGCGAAAAGAATGGCGTAAAAACGGTCAAAGACATCATAAAAATCATGAGGAAACCTGGCACAGGGATGACGACGTTTGACGAGAAAACTTTGCCGGATAAAGAAGCCGGGAAAATTGCAGACTATATAATCAGAACCTTTAAGTAGTTTGATCTTTGCCTGACAGCCACTCGAATATATCAAGCCGGTCCCGATTGCAGTCTTTTCACATTGAAAGGAGATCACACCATGGACAGACGTACATTTTTTAAAACAGCGGCTATCGGCTCTTTCGTAACCGGCATCAGTGCCTCACTGGCCTCGGCAGAACGATATTTTCCCGTCAAGGTTGACCAATCGCTTTTTACCACTATTAACCATGCCAAGGACCCAGCCAAAAAAACTCCACTGGAAAATACGCACGCCCCGGTAATTTCGGCGCCTTCATCGGTAAAAGCGGGTGAGCCGTTTTCAGTTGAGGTATCGGTAGGCGAAAATCTCCATGGCATGGGACCAAGCCACTGGATAGAGTACAT
>JBAVTM010000557.1:0-2942 GCA_049696195.1 Desulfuromonadaceae bacterium
CCATCCTGGCAGCCATGCCCGAGGTTGCGACTGCCGCTAATGTCAAACCTGAACAACCTGACATCAGACCGGACAACATAGAACCGCCGCAGCTCCCCGTTGTCGAGAAAAATCCTGAGCAGCCTGTGCAGCCGCCCCCAAAACAGGCAGACGAAGAACCTTCGGATGAGCTGATCGCCGCCAGGGTAGCGCATACTAAACAGCCTGCGCCGCCTGTAAAACCGCCGCCCACGCCTAAAAAGACGGCCATACTCATCCCCAAAGCAGAGCCTGAACGGGAAAAGAGCGCCAAGGCAGTTGAACCACCTGCAAAAGCACAAGCGGCTAAACCGGAAACACGGCCAGTGGCCAAACCTGAGCCACCACCACCGCCGCCGCCACAACCGCCTCTGCCTTCTGAAAAGGCCGTTGCGGCAATTGCTGAGGAGCAACGGCAGGCCGCCCTCTCTGCGACGCACGAACGAATGGCACAGGAAAAAGCCGAACGGCAACGTCAGGCGGACGAAAGAGCAGAACAGGAACAGCGCGCAGCGGAAGCCGCCCGGGAGAAGGCTGAACAGAAACGCCGGACGGCTGAGGCGGCCAAAGAAAAGGCCGATCAGGAACGGCAGACTGCCGAAGCCGCCCAACTAAAAGCCGAACAGGAGCAGTTGGCCGCAGAACGTCTGCGACAGGAAAAACGTGCCCTTGAGCGTGAGCAAGCGGTAGCTGAAGCCGCCAGAGAGAAGTCTGCGCAGAAACGCAGAGCGGCCGAGGCAGCCAAAGAAAAAGCCGAAAAAGAGCGGTTGGCAAAGCAGAAAGCCGAACGAGAACAGCGGGCAGCGACCCAGCTTCAGCAGGAAAAACTCACCCGTGAGCGGGCCGAGCGCATCAGAATTGCCGCCGAAAATGCGGAGAGGGAACGGCTGGCTGCTGCAGAAAACAGGCAGAGGACCGAGCAGGAACGGCTGGCAGCTGAACGTGTGCGGCAAGAGAAACTCGCCCGTGTGCGGGAGCAGGCGGCGGAAAAGGTGGAGCGGGAACGCCAGGCTGCCGAAATTAAACGCAGGAATGCCGAGCAGGATCGGCTGCTGAAGGAAAAGACCGAACGGGAACACCTGGCTGCCGAGCGTTTACGGCAGGATATGCGTGTCCGTGAACTGGAGCGTCTGGCTGCTGAAAAGACAGCGCGGGAGCGTCAGGCAGCCGAGGCACTGCGCAGGAGCGCCGAGCGGGCGCGGCTGGCCACACTGGCCCGCGCCCAGGCCCCGCAGAGAACCGCTGAAGCGGTGCCGAAAGAGACGCCCAAGCCCAGCAGGCCGGCCGAAAAACCGCCTGAAACCAGAGGGATCGTCATTCCGTCAATCCATGGCGATCTGAAACTGATAATTGCGGAAAGCAATGACATACACCTGACCGTCCTGTTTCGGGAATATCCAAAATCGCGTCGGAACAGGGGGCTGACACGCAGCGAAGCCAGACGTGAACAAAAGATCACGCCCATCGTCGTCAAGACAAGGGAAAAGACCCGTGAAGCGGTCATCGAGAAGGCGCGGGAGGGTATCTACATCTTCACTACGGAGCCGGATGGCGTCCCTTCGGCAACGGCAACCTTCACCCTGAAGAGCTACGAGCAAAGCCAGCGCGCAAAAACGCAGTCACTCGGCACTAAAACCTTTGCCGGCAAGACGATCGTCGCCAGGATTCTGATGCCGGACGCAATCCTCTGGGAGGATGAATCCGCCTTTACCGGCAGCATGGAGGATTCCGGAGGGGTGACAAAATTCAATTCCGAAACCGGGCTGATCTGGAAGGAATATCGCGATTAACGTTTGAGGAGACATTAAATGATTCCAGAGATTTCCATCATCATTGCTGCATATAATGAAGAAGCCCGTCTCCCCGCCTCACTGAAGAAAATCCATGGGTATCTGGCTGCGAGAAATCTTGCCGCCGAAATCATCGTTGTCGATGACGGCAGCAGTGACGGCACAGCACCGGTCACTCGGGCGCTTGCGGACGGCATCCCCGGCCTCAGACTGATCAGGTACGCCAAGAACAGGGGCAAAGGCTATGCCCTGCGCACCGGAGTGCTGGACTCACAGGGGCAGCTGGTCCTGCTTTCCGATGCCGACCTTTCCACCCCCATCGAAGAGCTCGATTCTCTCATGAAGTTCATTGGCGAAGGTTTGTTCCACGTGGCGATCGGTTCACGGGCTCTCGCCCTGAGCAGGATAGAGGAATCACAATCCTGGTGGCGTCAGGGAATGGGCAAGGTGTTCAACCGCATCGTCAAACTGCTGGTGATTGATGATTTCAGCGATACCCAGTGCGGCTTCAAGCTCTTTACCGGGAACACTGCCAGAAGTCTCTTCCGTGAAGCACGCATCGACCGATTCGCCTATGATGTTGAAATTCTTGCCCTGGCAAAAAAAAACGGCTATCGCATTGCCGAAGTTCCGATCACATGGTTAAATTCTCCCGGTTCGAAAGTGGATCCCGTGAAGGACTCATTGCAGATGCTTAAGGATCTCTGCAGAATTCGCTGGAGCGTTGGTGCAGTAAAAATGTCCCGCCCGCTTGAGTGTTCACAAAGCCACACACATCCCGAAAACGGGGCATAAGCGACAGTCGGAACCATTACAGACGCATATGGACAAACAAAAAGAAAAAGCCCCTGAATTTCAGAGGCTTTTATCTCGTTTTGGACTACCGTGGATGCTTTTTGGTGGGCGGCACGGGATTCGAACCCGCGACCCCAGGCTTCGGAGGCCTGTACTCTATCCAGCTGAGCTAACCGCCCGTATAACAAACAACAAGAACATTCATTCAGTCGAAAATCATTACACTATTTAACCTGCCAACTCAAGT
Source organism: Desulfuromonadaceae bacterium (assembly GCA_049696195.1). Lineage (GTDB taxonomy): Bacteria > Desulfobacterota > Desulfuromonadia > Geobacterales > Pseudopelobacteraceae > JACRCG01. The sequence continues at coordinate 2,851 of JBAVTM010000557.1, forward strand.
CAAAAATCTGTCTTTTTGCTGTTTGCTCTGGTATGATGCCGGACAAGGGGGTCTGCCATGAAGCGAACAGCGCTGCTGATACTCTGTATGAT
>JBAVTM010000558.1:0-10080 GCA_049696195.1 Desulfuromonadaceae bacterium
CCCTCACTCTAGAGGTTTGCCCTCGGTAATGGTCGTCAAAAGTGTATCATGGAATGAACGTTATGAGTTCACGAAGGGGAAAATATCTGCTGATCGGGGGAGGCGTTGTCGCTCTGATCGTGGCCGCTGCAATTGCCGCTCTCCTGTTGTTTGACATCAATGCGTTCACGTCGAATATCGAATCTGCTGCCTTTGACGCAACCGGCCTGGAGGTCAGGATCAAGGGGAAGATGGGGCTCTCTTTCTTTCCCTTTGGCGTATCGGCTCAGGATATTAGTGTCACCAACAAGGGAGACAAAATTATTTCCCTCGAAAGCCTCAAGCTGGGGGCGGAGTTGATGCCCCTGCTGAAGAAGCAGCTCAAAGCCACCAGTTGCGAGCTTGTCAAGCCAATCATCTTCATTGTGAAAGATGCCGAGGGGAGCTATAACTTCGAAAGTCCTGAAAAGAAAGCGACGAAATGGATGCTGAAAAAAGTTGTCAACCTGAATGAATTCAAGCTGTCCAAAGGAGATTTTGTCTATCTGGACAAAAAAACGGGGGAAAAGACGGTTCTGAAGGATTTTAATCTGTCTGTCAGAGATCTTTCGACAGGGAATACCCCGGGGGACATCATAAAGAATGCCTCGTTTACGGGAAGCATCGACAGCAGGGAGGCGCATCAAAAAAACTTCAGAATCGAGAATCTCAGGGCCACTGTGAAGGCGGTCAAAGGGATATACAATTTCGAACCTCTAACCATCGGGGCACTGGACAACGTTGACAGGAAGTCGGGTGAAAAAACCGAGTTGAAGGGAATCACTCTGACCATCAAGAAGCTTTCGGTTGTGAACACCCCGGGGGAAACCATAAAAAACGTCTCATTCACGGGGAACATGGACTGCAAGGAGGTACGGAAAAAAGACCTCAAAATCGACAACGTCAAGAGCTCTATTAAAGCGGAGAAGGGTGCATTCTATCTCAAACCCCTTACCATGGATGTTTTTGGTGCGAAGGGTGAAGGAGATGCCACGCTGGACAAGTCGGAAACCGACATTCTGTATAAAATCAATGTGAAGATATCAAAGCTGGACTTCAAAAAACTACAGCAGTCCCTCGGCATAAAACAAGTGATTGGTGGTAAAGGGGATCTTGTTGCAGCCATGACACTGAAAGAAAAAGGGAGCCGCATGCTGATGAGCAGCCTGGAAGGTACTTTTTCTCTCCGGGGTGATAATCTCGTCATCTATATTATGGACCTTGACAAGGTTCTCTCGAAGTATGAAACGAGCCAGGAGTTCAACCTCGTCGATCTTGGCGCTTTCTTCATTGCCGGCCCTCTCAGCACCTTTGCGGTCAGGGGGTATCGTGCCGGAGACTTATACAACCAGACCCGGGGAGGAAATGGTGCCATCACTCACTTCAATTCCCACTGGAAGATCAAACACGGCGTGGCGGACGCTACTGACTGCGCTCTGGCTACGCACCATAATCGGGTTGCCCTCAAAGGCAGGCTCGATCTTGTCAACGAACGCTATGATAATGTAATAGTGGCGCTTCTCGATGACAAGGGATGCGCAAAATTCAAACAAAGCATCAGCGGTCCCTTCCGCAAACCCCAGATCAGTGCGTTGAGCGCGGCTGAGTCCGTTGCCGGCCCATTCTCCCACCTTTACACGAGGGCAAAGCGTTTTATCCAGGGCGGCAAATGCGAGGTCATATATAAGGGTTCCGTGCAGCAACCACCGGACGAATAAATGTACAAACCACTCCCTGACCCTGGGTAACATTAAATGTTGTTTTTTTGCTTTATGAATGGGCTGATTACTCCCGGAATCACCAATTAGCGAGCCAGCTTGAACTGCTTGATTTTTCGATACAGCGTATTCCTTCCGATCCCCAAAGACCTCGCCGCTTCCGTAATATTCCACTGGTGCAGATTCAGGGCTTTCTTAATAGTATCAGCCTCGGTTTCCCGAAGGCCCCGCCGGGCAGCGGAAGTGCACCCTTTCGTCCGCATGGCCGAGAGGACAGCAGTCTCGATGCCGTGCAGCGCGTGGAGAAAACGATCAAGCTCCGGGGGGGCGAGATCCTCAAGCATGTTGTTGCTGATCAACTGCTCTTGAAGCCGTTCGCTCGCCAGCAGGAATTCCGTGGCCCCTGAGATATCAAACGTCGAAGCGCTCGCCGATGTCACGGAGGGGGTCTGAAACCTGTCATTCAGGTGGCTGGGTAAGATGGTGTCGTCGGAACACATCACCACGGCCCGCCGCATCACATTGGCCAGTTCGCGGATGTTGCCGGGCCAACTATGGTTCTGCAGCAGACGCAGAGCTCCGGGGGAAAGTTGCGCCCCGGGGTTGAACTGGCGGGCAAAGTGAGCCGCCAGCGACGGGATATCTTCGTTCCGCATCTGCAGGGAAGGAATCTCCAGGCGAACAACATTGAGGCGGTAATAGAGGTCCTCGCGGAAGGTCTTCTCGCGGATCGCTTCTTCCAGATCGACATTGGTTGCGGCAATCACCCTTACATCGGTTTTTATCGGCCGTTCACCGCCCACTCTCATGAATTCGCCGGTTTCGAGCACCCGCAGCAGTTTCACCTGGATCATCGGGCTGGCGTCGCCGATCTCGTCGAGCAACAGGGTGCCATGATTGGCCAGTTCGAAAATACCGCGCCGGGCCTGGTTTGCGCCGGTGAAGGCGCCCCGCTCGTGACCGAACAGTTCGCTCTCCAGGAGATTCTCCGGAAGGGCGCCGCAGTTCACCGGGATGAATGCCCCCTCGGCCCTGTTTGAAGCGGCATGGATGAAACGGGCCAGCACCTCCTTGCCGGTGCCGGTTTTCCCCTGGATCAGCACGTTGATATTCTTGCCGGCCACCTTGTAGGCCAGCGACACCAGACGCCGCATCAGCAGCGAGCTGCCGACCTGGAAGCCGACCGCACCGGCGACTTCGGCCCACTCTTCCCTTCCCTGCCCTCCCTGTCGCTGCGGATCTCCCTGGGCGACAGCCCTGGCGACCAGATCCTCTATTTCACCTATATCGTCAAACGGCTTCTCCAGATATTCGTACGCCCCCTGCTGCATGGCGGCCACCGCCGTTTTGACGGTGCTGTAGCCGGTCATGATGATCACCTCGCAGGCGGGTTGCCGGGCCTTGATCGCCTGCAGCAGCGTCAGACCGTCGGTATCCGGCAGTTTCAGATCCACCATGGCAACGCTGAAACGGGTCTCGGTCAGGGCGCGCATTGCATCAGGCTCATTGGTCGCGGTGGTCACCTCATACCCTTTTTTAGACAGAAGCCGGCGAAAAAAGCTGCATACGTCCGCTTCGTCATCGATGATCAATATCTGTATACTCGACATAACTCCCTGTCCTTCCCCCGGCATCATGGCTGGTCAATCGGCAGGAACAGGGAAAAGGTGCTCCCCTGCCCCGGCGTGCTGGTTACTTCGATGGTGCCGTTGTGAGATTCCGCGATTCCCAGACTTACCGAGAGACCGAGGCCGGTACCTTTGGTGGCTTCCTTGCTGGTGTAGAACGGTGTAAAGATCTTGGCCAGATTTTCCGGCGGAATGCCGATGCCGTTGTCGGTGACACTCAACACCACCTGCCGCAGTCCGTTTTTTATCCGCAGTTCCGTCACCACTTCGATGACCTTGTCCTGCCGCTCCACCTCTGCCAGGGCATCCCGGGCATTAATCAGGAAGTTGGTCAAGACCTGCTGGATCTGGGGACCATTGGCGGTCAGGCGGGGGAGATCCGCCGCCAGGCGTTCGGTAATCGCGATCTGGCTCCGATTGATCTGGTACTTGATCATGCCCAGCACCAGCAGGGTTTCGGCATTCAGGTCGATTTCCGTTGCCGGCTGCTGGTCCTGACGGGAAAAAGTCAGCAGGTTCTGAATGATCCGCTTGCAGCGCAGACCCGAATTGACGATGTCGTCCAGCTCTTCGGCCCGTTCCGGCTGCCCGGCATCCAGCAGCTCCCTGGCCACCAGCTGAGCCGTACCGATGATCACGGTCATCGGGCTGTTCAGCTCGTGGGCAACCCCGGCGGCCATCTCTCCAAGGGCTGCCAGCTTGGCCGATTGCACCAGCCGCCCCTCCATTTTGATCTTCTCGGTCACATCCTTGAGGATGATCGTCACCGCCGACATCTCCTTGTTCTCGTTCAACACCGGATAGTAGGAAAGGTCCAGCACCAGGCCGGATTCTGTCTGCCAGCGCTGATACACCGGCTGTCCGCTCCGCTGCACCTCCTGAATGGGGCAATCCTGACAGGGTTCCGTGCGGCCATGCAACTTGGCAAAACATTTCCTGCCGAGCGCCTGGTCCCAGAAACTCTGCATCTCTGCAGGCAGCCGGCCATTGTTGAGCAGGACATTGTAGTCGGTGTCAACCAGCATGATCGGGTCGGTCACCGCCATGAAGGTTGATTCCCACTCGTCCTTGGCCCGCGACACCTGCTTGTACAGGCGGGCATTCTGGATGCAGATGGAAAGCTGGTCGGTCAGGTGCTGCACAAAACTCAAGTCCGTTTCATCGTATACATTGGCACCGGCGCTTCCGACGATCAGGGCGCCGATGACCTCATCCCTTTTGAACATCGGGGCAATCGCCAGCGTCCGGAGCGGCCCCGAATAGACCGGACTGATCCGGATATGACTGAGTTCCTCCGGCGGCAGGTTGAAAATACCCCCCTTTTTTTCCTGAATGACCTTGATCGAGGGGGAATGGGCGGGGAAGTCGTCGATCCGGCAGAAGTCACGGGGCATCATCGCCTTGAGGCTGAGGCCGCCGCTTTTCACCGCCACCAGGCCGAGAAAATCACAGGGGAGCGTCTGGGGCAGGTTGGCGAACGCCCGTTCGACAATGTCCGCGATCGACATGTCGATATTGATGTCCCTCGCCAGCTGCTGCAGGATTTCCAGGCGGCTGTTCTGCTTCAGCACCTCCTGGTTGCGTTTTTTAAGCTCGACATAATAGTTGAGCTTCGACGAATCGACGCCGGTCAGCTGTTCCAGCAGTTTTTCTCTCTCATCCACAGTCGATTCCTCGCTCGGGTGACAATTACATGCATTTCCTGAAAATGGCCTCAATATCATCCCGGGACGCCGTCCGCGGGTTGGTTACCAGACAGGCGTCTTTCAGCGCGTTTTCGCTCAGCAGCGGAATGAACCTTTCGGTCAGGCCGAGTTCCCTCAGCCCTTTTGCCAGACCGATATCGGCGATCAGCCGCCGCACCGCAACCACAGACAGTTCCGCTGCCGCCATGGTGGACAGCCCGGTTACATCCTCCCCCATCGCTTCGGCAATATCCCGGAACCTCTCGGGACACGCGCTCAGGTTGTACTCCATTACATGGGGAAGAATTGCGGCGTTGGTTTCACCGTGATGCTGGTCAATCAGGCCGTCAACCTGATGGGTCATCGCGTGGGTGGCGCCGAGGATGGCGTTGGAAAACGCCAGCCCGGCGGTCAGGCTCGCCATGGCCATGTTGGTGTTCGCCTCCATGTCCTTCCGGTCGGCAACCGCCCGGCGCAAATTGAGGGAAGCCAGCTGGATCGCCTTCAGGGCTTGGATATCGGTCAGCGGGGTCGCGGCCAGGGATACATACGACTCGATGCCGTGGGTAAAGGCGTCCAGGCCGGTGGCGGCGGCCAGTTTGGCGTCCATGGTCTGCACCAGTTCCGGATCGACGATGGCGATGTCCGGCACCAGCGACTTGGAGATGATCGACATCTTCAGCTTCCTGGCCGTATCGACGATGATGGCGAACTGGCTCACCTCGGATCCGGCTCCGGCGGTGCTCGGGGCGATGACCATCGGCGGCAGTGGGTGGCTGATCTTGTTGATCCCCTCGTAATCCTGCAGCACCCCGCCATTGGTTGCCAGAATGGCTATCGCCTTGGCTACATCGGTGGGGCTTCCTCCCCCCACCGCCACGATGCCGTCACACCCCGACTCCTGATAACGCCGCGTCCCCTCCATCACCTCGCAGTCCTTCGGGTTGGAGGTCAGTGCGTAAAAAATCTCCGTCTCAATACCGGCGGCCTTCAGGTAATGCACGGCCAGATCTACCCACCCTGCCTTTATCACGCCGGCATCGCTGACCAGAAACACCTTTGAGGCGCCGATGCGGATGACGCTCTCGCCGAGCTGGCTTAAGGAACCCCGGCCGAAGATGATCTCAGGGGCGACAAATTTGCTGATGTTCATAGTGACTCCTCATGGATTTGCCGACACCGGCACGTGCGTTGTATTCGCGTATACGTTGCAATTCCCGTGCACAAGTTGCGCGAAGAGCCGACAGCCGCATCTTCCTCATAAATGCGGTTGCGCCTGTGTCATATTGGAACAGTCGTAACTGTCTCATTTTAGAACTATGTGCATCAAAATGGAACAGTATTGTGCGCTCACCGGTTCGGTATAAGGCAGAGCTGGAGGAGGCGGGAACAAGGAGGAAAAGGGGGTAGAGTGTACCCCCCTTTGTATGAGCGGCGCAGCGGGGCGAGACCCGTGATTCCTACATCGCCGCCGCTTCAGCTTGATTCAGGATCAAGGCGCGGAACTGCTCGATCCCCATCTCTTCGATGAGTGTGCCGAGGCGTACCTCACGGCCGGAATTACGGTACCAGGAGATGATTCTGTCGATAACGGCGAGTACTTCCGCCTCGTCTGCAGTCGTTTCCACGAGCAGGTCGGCGAGTCGCGGGCGGGCTCCGGCATTCCCCCCCACAAAAATTCGCCACCCCTTGGGAATTCCCATGATGCCGATATCCTTGACCGACACCTCGGCACAGGAGAGCATGCAGCCGGAAACGCCCATCTTCATCTTGTTGGGGAGTGGAAGGGCGTGGTAGAGGGAGTCTATTTTGAGCCCCAGGGAGACCGAATCCTGAATTGCACGTTTGCAGTGAGTTGTCCCGGGACAGATCTTGATGCTCCGGACGCAGAGGCCGATGGCCGCTCCCGGCCTTTCCGCTACTTCGGCCCAGATCGTGTCCAGATCCTCTTCCCTGACGCCGAAGAGGGCGATCCGCTGTGCCGAGGTCAGTTTCATCTGCAGGTGGTATTTGTCCGCCACGTCGCAGATCTTCCGCAGGGTGGCGCTGTCGGTTATTCCTCCCGGAATGTGTGGCGCAATTCCATAGGTTTCCCGATCCCGCTGCAGGATGGCTCCCTTTTCTACGATATCTTTTTTCACCAGGACTCCTTTTTTAAATTTTGTTTGTTGCATCAGATATAAATCAGGGTAAAATATAAAACAAACGTTTGATTTAGTTATGGCTGCCTTCCAGCAGCTTCAGGCCAGGGCAGAAAAAAAGAGGTTATGGCAGCAGCCAGGGGGTGCGCCATGAAAAACCATCCTATCATGCAGAGGTGCCAGGCACGGTGTCGAACGTACCGGCATCTTTATGTGTATCTCTGGCACCCCCCGCCATGAAGATGACCCGGTCCGTCAACATTTCCAGACACCAGTAAAATCCAAACGGAAAGGAATTGTCATGACTACGCAAACCAACACGACAGTACGGATGTTCGGAGCGCTTCACACTCTCAGGAGAGACCGGGGACTGCAATCGACGACCGAGGTGCATATCCCTCCCCGCGGGTGTGCTGCTTGCGATCTTGCCGCTGACCTTGATCTGCCGCTGGAAAAAATAGAAGCGGTATTTGTCAACCATAGAGCTCACGGTCTTGATCACCCCATCAAGGCCGGGGACCGGGTCGCCTTTATCCCGACCGGTGTTCCCGGGCCGGAAAGAGTCATGCTCGGGATTTACAAGGCCGGCCGTACGAACAGGCAGAACTGAATTCGGGCAGGAGTATTTTCCGGTCACGTCGCATCGACATCGCCTTGCTTCCCGCGATGGCCGACAGCGAGTTCGTCCAGACCCTGCTGCAGCTCAACAAGAGCTGCCTTGAGCAGAGAGTTGAGGCTAGGCGGATCATCCCCCAAGCAGGTGAGGATAATGTCGATCTCCCGCGCCTCACCGAGGGTTCTGGCCAATGATTTGACATAGATGCCCGGATGATTTTTCACAACCCTGCTGAGCACCGGCTCGAAAATCGACTCGTCGTTACTGGCCACGGTGATGGTGCGGTGCGCCGAGCTGCCGCCGCGGAACATTTTCAGTAGAAACGGCTGCAGGGAACTGCTGAAGATGCCCTTCAGTTCCGATGGGACTCCGGGCAGGGAAATGATGTGGGTCTGTCCGGCGCAGAGCAGCACGCCGGGTGCGGTGCCGACCGGGTTATGCACCGGCACCGCACCCTCGGGAAGCCAGGCCATCTTTTCCCTGGCAGGGTTCAATCCCCCCTGGGTGAGCACCCCTTGGGCGGTCAGTTCATCGTAACGCTCGCTGATCATCCGCCGCGCCTGCTCATGGAGAAGCAGCGGCACTCCAGCCCCCCGGGCCACAGCAGCCAGGGTCAGGTCATCGGCGGTGGGGCCGAGGCCGCCTGAGGTAATGATCACGCCGGCACCCCGCGCCAGCGCACCCTTCAGCTCGACGGCAATGTCCTGCTCCTCGTCGCGCAGCACGACAGCGCGTGCAACACGCCCCCCCATTCCGTTGATTTCCCGGCACAACCAGTTGGTATTGGTGTCCTGGATATCGCCGATGAGGATTTCATTGCCGATGATGAAAATCTCGACGGTAACCGCTTCTGCCATAAAATCTCCCTTTGCAGGATTTTTCATACATTACCACGATTCGGCGACTGCCAGGGAGGCTTTCCTGTCACAGAAGCCGCTCGATCGTTTCAAAATCTATGACCTTCTCAGCCAATGAACAGATCAGGTCGATCTTTTCGTCGTCCTCTGCACTGATCTTGGATATATGCCCGGTAATGGCAGAATAGGCCTCGGCTGTTGTTGATTCGATGATTCGGATATACGGGATGCCGCTGTCGTCCAGGATCTGCTGCGTAATGGCAGATACCGGGGAGTGCCCCGGGATGATGAGCCCTACGATTTTCCTTTGGTAGGCGGGAATATGATACAGCGACGAAAGGGTGACGATCAGTTCGTCACGGCAACTGGTGGTAATCAACAGGGTCGAGTCGTCCAGACGATCGATCACCTTCTGGGATGACGCGGCGCCAAGCTGGATGTGGTGAACGATCCGGTTGCGCGCCGACGGGTCGCCATGGAGCGGGTGTTTGAGGAGACGGGCGATGTGAGTGAGAGTCGGGTCGGCCAGGATCGGAGAATAGTCGAAAGCGGCCGAAACCGGGAGGGCAAGCGGGGTGAAGGCCTTTTTCAGGTAGCCGAGCGACTCGTCCCTTTTTTCCGCCAGCAGCCGGTTGACCAGCAGCAGTTTAACCGCTCTTCCCTCCTCCTGATAGAGCGGCAGATTCAGCAGGACCGAATCGATCACGCTGCCGATGCCGCCGCCGCTCACCATCGCTACCGGTGCGCCGCAGAGACGCGCCACCCTCCCGTTGCTGAGTCCCACCACCGAGCCGACGCCGCCATGCCCGGCTCCCTCGATGACGAGAAAATCATGCCTGCGCTCCATCTCCCTGCAGGCGTTGACCAGCCGCTCTTCCAGTTCGGCGGTTGTCAGGTGACCGTCCAGGAAGCGTTTTGTCGAACCCCGGCCGAGCACGACCGGCGACATCAGGTGAATATCCTCTTCAAGTCCGAAGACCCGTGCCATCAGGGCGGCGTCCTTGTCCACCACGCAGCCGTTGAATTCCTGGCATTTGGGGCCGACCGCCTTGATGAAGCCGACCCGCCGGTATTTCTGCCGCGCCAGATGGACGAGGGAGAGGCTGATGGTGGTTTTTCCGGTATTCTGCCCGGTAGCGGCGATAAAGATTTTTTTGCACATGGGTTGAGGCGCCCCCATCATTTTGAAATATTACACGGTGACGCTCTTCAGGTAGCCGTCGATCGCCGCCGCGGCCTGCTTGCCGTCACCCATGGCGAGGATAACCGTGGCGCCGCCGCGAACGATGTCACCACCGGCAAAGGCGCCGGGAATACTGGTGGCGCCGTTGTCATCGACGGCGATATTTCCCCATTTGTTGAGTTTCAGATCCGGGGCGGTGGCGGTCAGGAGCGGATTGGCCCCGGTGCCTGCCGC
>JBAVTM010000559.1:0-1512 GCA_049696195.1 Desulfuromonadaceae bacterium
GAAAAGGCTGGCCTCAAGTTCATCGGGCCATGTGCCGCCACCCAGGCCAAGGCCGGCAAAAAGGATGAGGCCAAGCGTACCGCCCTGCAGGTGAATGTCAGTGTTACCCCCGGTGTGAACAACGTCACCGCCCTGACGCTGATCAAAAAATACCCGACCCGCGAAAAACTGCTCAAGCTGGCCGAAGCCGAAGGGTTGGCCTGTGATAAAAAGATCCTGGCGGATAAAAAAATTGCCATTGAGACCCTGGCCGATCATATCCTGATGGCCTCATACAGCAAGGGAATCGACCTGTTTTCCATAGAGGAACTCTCTGCCCAGGTGCAGGCTGAAGTGACTGAACTGTTCAAGAAATATCCGCAGAGCCGCTTCCGTATCAAGGCTATCGGCGGCGGCGGCGGCAAGGGCCAGCGTATCGTGGGTGCATCTCTGCTGGCGCTGAAAAAAGCCGATGACAAGGCGATCGCCAAGGCTGCCGCCGAGGCACCGGCGATGGTGCGTGAAGTCCTGAACGAGGTCAAGGCCAACGGTGTCGGCGACAACAAGAACGTCCTGATCGAGCTGAACATCGAGCAGACCCGCCACAACGAGATCCAGCTGCTCGGAAACGGTGAATGGTGCATCTCTCTTGGCGGTCGCGACTGTTCCCTGCAGATGCACGAGCAGAAACTCCTGGAGGTATCCGTTACCCAGGAAGGGCTGCTGGCTGCCATCGAGAAGGCAAAGGTTGCCGGCCGCAAGGCCGAAGTCAAGGCTCTGGAAAGCGATCTGAAGGTCCTCATACGGATGGAGGAGGAATCGGCCCGCTTTGGCCAGGCCGTAGGGCTTGACTCTGCCTCCACGTTCGAGTGTATCGTCGACCGTGATCGTCACTTCTTCATGGAGGTGAACACCCGCATCCAGGTTGAGCACCGCGTCACCGAACTCTGCTACAGTCTCAAGTTCACCAACCCCAAGGACAAGAAAGATTTTTTCATTGTCGAATCCCTGGTAGAAGCGATGGCCCTCCTAGCGCGGCATAAGGAACGCCTCCCCAAGCCGGAACGCGTAGTCCGCTTCAATGCCTCGGTCGAAGCCCGTCTGAACGCAACCGATGCTTCATTGTCGCCCCATGCCGGCGGTATGATCCGCTACTGGTCTAAACCGATCAAAGGCGAAGTCCGTGATGACCAGGGCATCTGCATGACCAACCCGGATACCGGCATCTTCATGAAATATAAAGTGGCCGGTGCGTACGATTCCAATATCGCCCTGCTCCTCACCAAGGGAGATGACCGTCTGGCCAGTTATGAACGCCTCTCCGATGTTTTGTGCGGCACGACGCTGCGCGGCAGCGCATTGGCGACAAACCTTGAATTCCATTACGGACTGGTCAGCTGGTTCCTGGGCCGGAATGTCATGGCCAAACCGACGACCCGCTTCGTGGTCCCCTACCTGGAACTGGTCGGCACTCTTAAGGAGGAGGCCAACAAGCTGGATGTCGTCTATGCCTTTTTCCAGATGAAGAAGCAC
>JBAVTM010000560.1:0-6683 GCA_049696195.1 Desulfuromonadaceae bacterium
GCTCCGCCGAAGAGGGTGGCGTACAGAACGTAGCCGATGTAGCCATACTCCTTCTGCAGCAGACAGAACGGGCAGTGGTGGGTCGGCAGCTCGTAGAAATAGAGGCAGATGAACGAGACGACGGAGGCGCAGGCGATCAGGAACGTGACGGCTGCGGCGATCGAGAACAGATACCCGCCCCGTCCCCGAAGGTAGAAGTAAAGGCCGCTGACAAGGGTGATCGCCATCCCGGTAAAAAAGGCGATCTGCATCGGCAGGTGCGGCAGCGAAGCGAGATCACCGCCGAAGCTACCTGATTCGTGGCTGAACAGGCTGCCGCAGCAGGAGGTGATGATGTCCGGCTTTACCCCGGCAAAATAGGCGAACAGCAGGACGCTTTCAAGCACCAGCAGCGGCACGAGCAGATTGAGCAGCTCGTATTTGACCTTGATCAGCGGGTAGTCGTACCCCCGGTTATCGGTATGGTTTATGATCAGCCAGACCCCTGACAGCAGAAAATTGAAGATCTTGAGGAGCAGCGCCGGATAGCCGAAGGAGTTGACCGCCAGGGTTCCGGCCGCACACATGGCGCCGGTAAACAGCGTGTGAATGTCGTCCGCGGTGTAGACGAAGAGGAACAGCGACATCAGCTCAAAACTGAGGATATAGCTCATGATCGTCGAGATCAGGTAGGTACTCCGCTCCAGCTCCAGCTGCACCTCGCTGCCGGAGGCCGGGTCCCAGCGGCCGAGAATCCGCATGCCGCTATATCCGGCATAGCTCCCCATACCGGATACCAGCAGCGCAATCAGCAGCAGTGCGAGAGCGGCGGGCTGCATGATCACCGGCAGCTCCGGCTGTCGACGATCGCACCGTCACGCATTTCAACCAGCGAGTCTATCAGCGGCGAATCAAACACGATCGGGTCATGGCTGGCTATCAGCACACTCTTCCCCTCCCCCTTCAAGCGGCCGACAATCTCCATAAACTCCCGGGACAACGTTGAATCGAGGTGCGCCGTCGGTTCATCGGCGATGATGATGGAGGGATTATTGATCAGAGCCCGGGCGATGGCGACCCGCTGCATCTCTCCGCCCGAAAGCAGCTCCACCCGCTGTCCGGCGAGGCGGGCGATGCTGAACTGCTCCAGCAGAGCCAGGGCACGGAGACGGAAGAGAGCCCGCACTTCGCCGGTCGGGTAGGCGGGCAGCATGACATTTTCCAGAACGGTGATCCCCTTCACCAGATTGAACTGCTGAAAGATGAAGCCGAACGTGGAGCGGCGGATTTCGTTAAGGAATCGCTCCGGCAGGCTGGTGATTTCGACCGCATCCACCCCACCCTGCTGGAACGGCACCGCCGCCGGCACCCCGCGCAGGAATATGCGCCCGGAAGTCGGGCGGGCCATGCAGCCGATCATCGTCAGGAGCGAGGTTTTACCCGACCCGCTCGGCCCCTTGAAAACCGTGATCTGCTCCGGATTGACGCAGAGGGTGACGTTATCCACGGCGGTGAACTGGTTCGGTTTGCCGCTGTTGAAACTCTTCGTGATGCCTGACAGTTCTATCACGTCAATACCTCATCGCCGCATCAGGATCGATCGTGGCCGCCCGCCAGCAGGGAATAACCGTCGCGGTCGTGTACGGCACCACCGTCAGAAAGAAGAGCAGGGCCAGCTGATAGGCATCGACAACCGGCACCAGCTGAAAGCGGGGATAGATCACCGACCACCCCTTGAGCGCCTGGGCAAAGAGCGGGGCGGAGAGGAAAAAAACATGCCCGTAGGCCAGCACGACCCCCACCAGAAAGGCCGTCAGCGAGATCACGATTCCTTCCCAGAATTTGAGCAGCAGTACATCGGACGTTTCCCAGCCGATCGACTTGAGGATGCCGATTTCCTTCCGCTCTTCGGCTGAAAGACCGGTGGCCTTGTCCCAGGCGAAGATGATGAATGAGAGCAGCGACGATGCCAGGACGATCAGCGTCATGCCGCCGCGCCAGTCGAAGATCGATTGATAGGTGCGCTGAATCTCGCTTTTCAGGATCGGCCGGGAATCGGGGAACAGGGCGGCAATCTTGGCGGCAACGGTCGGCAGCTCTTTCGGGTTGCGCACGGTTACCGCCAGGTCGGTCGCCTGGCCGTCCGGAAAATTGAACAGCCGGCGGAAGCCATCCGGAGAGATGATAATCATGTCCGCCGCGATGAGGTCGGAGCCGCTCGGAAAAATCGTGCCGATTTCCAGCATCAGCGGCGTCTTGTCATAGCCTGCCAGCGGCAGCAGATCGCCGACGGCCAGGTTGCGCGCCTTCGCCACCCCGGCGCCGATGGAGGCCAGCTCCGCTCCTGCAGCGGGCTCATCACCGGCCATGATCGTATAGTTGGCGCCGTTCAGCGCATCATAATAATAGCCCCACAGGCGCGGCCGCACCGCCGTCACCCCCAAGATCCGGGCGATTCCGTCGGCGTACCCGGCAGGCACCAGATCCTGGCGCCCTGCCGTCAGGCGCTGCACGACCATATCGGGGGCATCGCCCAGAATAATGGCCGCCTCCCTTTTGAGTGCCGTAACAAAGAACACAAGCGATGCCAGCATGAAGATCACCAGCAGGTACATCGCCAGCAGAGAGAGATTCTTCGCTCTTCTGCGCAGCAGCGACGCCAGCGTGAATTCAAGGATATTCAGATGTCGCTCAACGACCCGTTTCATGGGTTACCCCGCCCGGGGGGAGTCGGCAGGATCAGTGAACCGGAGGGGAAATGCTCCAGTGCCAGAGGATGTTCCTGAAACGGCGCGTGGCGGTCGGCCATGGCCGGATGGCGGGTGTAACGGGCCTCCGTCGCCAGGCAGAGATCCGTTGCCTGCAGGCTCCGGACCTGTGCACTCTGCAGCTTCGCGTAGCCGTCCGGGCTCTGCTGCGCATGGCGGGCATGCAGCGGCAGCAGCAGGAAGAGCGTCAGATTTGCGGCGGTGAACAGCAGAAAGTGTAATGAACGACGCATGGCGGCCTTAATTGAGGGTTTTTATAATCTGCTGTGTTATCTCTTTGAAGCGAAGGACGCGTTTTCCTTTGTGATCGGTTTTAAAGGAGAGTGCATCCTTCTCGCTCCTGAACGGTATCAGCTCGCTCCCCATCGGTCCCAGTACGTCGCTGCCGGCAACGAAGAAGGCGCTGCGCGCATCGATCGTCGCCAGTGAGTAATACTCCTTCACGGCCAGTGCTACGATATCGGCCTGACGTTGGCCGGGGGTATAGCGGGCGGTATCGAAATAGTGGCTGAACATATCCTTCGGTCCGTCATAATAGGAGATCGTGCCGTCCTTGAAGCGGGCGGTCGCAACCCAGTTCGGGTATTTGGCAACAAACATCCCGCAGACCGGACACTTGGCCCCGGACGGGACGGCAGCGGCGCCCTTGTCAGTGGCCAGGGCGCCTGCCACCGTAAGCAAACAAACCAGAACAACAGCCGGGATGATCCGTTTCAGTGCAACTTTGCATTTTATCATGATCACTCTTCTTTCGGTTTTTACGAACTGTGTCATATATATCGTAAACAAGCAGAGCACGCAACAGCGCCAAACCGGATATGTATATAAAACAGGGTTGACTTTGCGGTGCGTTGAACCTAACAGTGTGTTTCGCTTGACATCAAGCGGAACAGCAAGGAGCCGACCGATGAATATCAGTAAAAAACATATACTGGCGCTTTTCAAAGAGCGGGAGGGTGCCATCCATTTCGATGACCTGTTGCGTGAGTTCGGAGGTCGTCACGTCAAACGTGAGCTGAAGAATATGCTGGAAGATATGGCCGAAGACGGCGAAATAACCCGGCTGAAAGGAAATAGTTACTCCCTGCCGGGAAAAATAAAAACCACCCGCGGCCGAATCTCGGCACACCGTGATGGGTACGGCTTTGTGACCCCCGATGAGGGAGGCGAGGATATCTTCATTCCGTCAAAGTTCCTGAAAGGCGCGATGCACGGGGATCTGGTGGAAGCCAGCTCCTCGCCGAGCCGCATGGGGGGAGGCAAACGGGACGGACGCGTCATGGCGGTACTGGAGCGAGCCACCAGCCGCATCGTCGGCCGCTACGAGGAGACCCGGCGGGGAGCGATCGTCATCCCCGAGGACCAGCGTCTGAATCTGGTTGTGGCGATTCCGGTCAAGGGGCGCGGGGTGGCGGAAGACGGCCATCAGGTTGTCGCCGAATTGACGTCATACCCGATCGGCGGGCGCCCCGCCGAAGGAAAGATCGTTGAGGTTCTCGGGTGGCCGGATGACCCGGAAGTTGAGGTGCAGTCCGTCATTCGCCGCTTCGATCTGCCGCACATCTTCCCTCCCGACACGCTGGCCGAAGCGGAGGGGATTGCCGAAACGGTCTCCCATGACGACCTGAAAGGGCGCGTAGACCTGCGCTCAATGCCGACCGTAACCATCGACGGCGAGACGGCCCGCGACTTCGACGACGCCGTGTCCCTCCGCCGCGAGGGAGAAAATTTCCGGCTCTGGGTCTCGATTGCCGATGTTTCGCATTATGTAAAGAAAGACAGCCCCCTTGACCGTGAGGCCTATCTGCGCGGGACCTCAGTCTACTTCCCGGACCGCTGCATCCCGATGCTGCCGGAGCGGCTCTCGAACGGCATCTGTTCGCTCAACCCGCACGTAGACCGCCTGACGATGACCGCGGAAATGCTCTTTGACCGGGCCGGCACCATGCTGGAGTCGGCCTTCTATTCGAGCGTGATGCAGAGTACCGCCCGCCTGACCTATACGATTGTGAAGCAGATCATTGTCGACAACGACCGTGAGCTGGCCGACAAATACCGGCCGGTATCGCCGATGCTGCTGGAGATGAAGGAGTTGGCGCTGATTCTGATGGAGATGCGCAAGAAACGGGGCAGCATCGATTTCGACCTCCCCGAGCCGGAGATCATCATCGGCCTGACCGGCCGGACCGAGGGGATCATCCGCGCCGAACGCAACCTGGCCCACCAGCTGATCGAGGAGTTCATGCTGGCCGCCAACGAGGCGGTGGCTCGCTCCGTCACCGCACGGGACATCCCCTTTCTGTATCGGGTCCACGAGAACCCGGATCCGGCCAAGCTGCAGACCTTTCAGGAATTTGTGTATGGTTTCGGCTACGAGTTCAAGCTGGTTGAAGAGAAGGTCAAGCCGTCCGAGCTTCAGCGGCTGCTGGCCCAGGCGGATGGCCGCCCCGAAGAGCGCATGATCAACTACTCCCTGCTGCGCTGTATGAAACAGGCCCGTTATGCCGCCGAAAACGTCGGGCACTTCGGGCTCGCATCCGACTGCTACTGCCACTTCACCTCCCCTATCCGGCGTTACCCCGATCTGGTGGTGCACCGGATATTGAAGGCGAGCCTCAACTCCGAAGGGAAGCACGCCTCCAGGCAGCTTGCGATGGCCACGGAACGGCTGGCAGAGGTCGCCGAGCATACCAGCAAGCGCGAGCGGGTCGCAATGGAGGCCGAACGGGATGTGGTGGAGATGAAAAAACTTCAGTACATGCAGCAGCATGTCGGAGAACAGTTTGACGGCTACATCACCGGGGTGACCGGCTTCGGCTTCTTCGTGGAGCTTGAAGAGCTTTTCGTGGAGGGATTGGTACACATTTCGACCCTGACCGATGACACATACAGCCATGCCGAGAAGCAGCACTCCCTGATCGGACGGCGTACCGGAACGGTATACCGGATCGGTGACGCGGCGCGGGTCACGGTAGCCTCCGTATCTCCGGCCACACGGCGCATCGAGTTCGTTCTGACGGCGCACACGGCATCTCCTTCCGCTCCCCGGGCAGACGCCGGAAAGGGCGGAACAGAAGAGTATCCCCGCATCCCGCTGCGGGGCAAGCGGCTGGCGGGTCTGCAGCCACGGGGTGACAACAGGGAGCAGGGGGGCAGAAGCGGCAAAAGCGACTCGTCAGGCAAGGGAAAAGGCGGGGGGAGGAAGCGGCGCTAGGAAAATAGACCCATGGACGCCGACCGCCCGATAAAGCTGGGCGGGCGGGTCATGGCCCGCCCCGTTGGGCAGTGACCGGATCTATTCACACCCGTAAGGAGATTTTCTGCAATGGACATTCCACGGATCTTCAACATCACCGAAAGTGCTCACCGCATCCACAACCCGATCACACCCGAAAAGCTCGCCACTCTCGGCGCGGCGCTACGTCTGGAATCGGGGGCCCGAGTGCTCGACCTCGGCAGCGGTTCGGGGGAGATGCTGTGCACCTGGGCACGCGATCACGGCGTCATCGGCACCGGCATCGACATGAGCCAGTTGTTCACCGAGCAAGCGAAACTCCGTGCTGTAGAACTCGGCGTCGCCGATCAAGTCAAGTTCATCCATGGCGATGCTGCCGGCTATGTCTCTGACGAGAAGGTCAGTGTGGCAGCCTGCGTCGGTGCCACTTGGATCGCCGGTGGAGTCGTCGGCACAATCGAGCTTCTGGCGCGGAGCTTGCGCACCGGAGGGATCATCCTCATCGGCGAGCCCTACTGGCGGCTGTTACCGTCGACGGAAGATGTTGCCAAGGGGTGTCTTGCCAACTCAATCACCGACTTTCTCATGCTTCCAGAACTTCTCGCGTCTTTCGGCCACCTTGGCTATGACGTCGTTGAAATGGTTCTGGCTGACCAAGACGGCTGGGACAGATACGAGGCAGCCAAATGGCTCACCATGCG
>JBAVTM010000561.1:0-4290 GCA_049696195.1 Desulfuromonadaceae bacterium
GTGTTTGGACTTCAGCTCCTACCCAAGATGGACAGGTACATGTGTATGCAATTTTTGATAAGGCAATCCTGTTGCCCAACACATTCTCAACTTGGATAGATTTTGAGAATACTGCTTCAGGAACCAACCCATCAATTGCGGTAGACGATGCCAGTACCCCTCGCAAGTTCCTGGTTGCATGGGAAGACATGCGTGGCGGCCCGAATACTAAAATATTTGGCCAGTTGATTAATTCAGGCGGCGGACTCTATAATTCAAATCGCATGTTGTCTTTTCAGGATAGTGCCGGTTCGGGATCAAATGATGCCGTAATTACGAATTCCCGCCAGACAAGGCCGACAGTCAGTTACGACGCGGTCAACCAGCGCTATTTTGTCATGTGGCAGGACGAACGTAACAGTTCTACCTCAATGGCTAACATCGATTTATATGGGCAGTTTGTGAACCTAGACGGTTCGTTGAGCGGCGCCAATTATTCCATTTCTTCTGCCGCAAGCAATCAGCTTGCTCCGGCCATAACGTATGACACTTTTTTAAATCGGTTCCTTGCTGTCTGGAAGGATGCGCGTAATATCAACCCTCCCGGCACCACGGCGTCGGACATCTACGGCCAGCTTTTTTCGATCGGTCAGCCCCAGTTGACCTTGCTCACCAGTACTACTCCCCAACTGCAGCTTATTCCCGCCGTTCATGATTTTGGCGCTGTTGAATCAGGCGTGTGGAAATTTGTAGTTAAGAATACCGGTGATACCACCCTGGTGGTTGACAAGATTACCCAGCTGCCGGCCGCTCCTTTTACCATTGCTCCGACCAATGCCGCCACATTGGCCCCAGGTTCGTCTGCCACCTATACGGTAAAGTTCTCACCGACTTCGTCAGGTACATATAACAGCTCATTTACCCTTACATCGGACGGAGGCAATCAAACCGTTGCATTGAGCGCTACCGGTACCATAATTGCTCCCTTAAGCATCACAACACCTTCGGCATCCGCTTGGCCCAATGCTAGTGCCACTGGTCCATACAGCATACAGATGGTAGCCGCCGGCGGATATACTCCGCTTACCTGGAGCGCCACAGGTCTTCCCGCTGCGTTAACAATTAATCCGACTACGGGCACCATATCCGGTTCAAATCTGGCGTTAGGTGATTACAATATTGCCGTTACGGTAACAGACGGATCCACTCCGGCCAATACTTCAACTCGTAACTATACCTTAAAGGTCGGTTCTTCAATAACTATTGGGACAACACCCCTCAGTACCTGGACGCAAAGTGTTGACTACTTAACTTCTCCGGTACATTCACTATCTTCAACTGGCGGGACAGGAAGCGTAACCTGGATGTTGCTCGCCGGTTCAGGTGCGCTGCCGCCTGGAATTGAACTTGGAAGTGATGGAGTTTTTCATTTTGCTGCAACGGCAAGCGGATCATATAATTTCTCTGTTGTTGCAACAGACAGTGTTTCTCAATCTTCACAGGCTCCTTTTACCATAACTATTAATCCGACACCTGCAATAACAACGTCGTCACTTTCTTCAGGAGTTGTTGGCTTTACATATAGTCAACAGCTTGATATGACAGGTGGTACTACACCAATTGTATGGTCACAATCGGGCGGGCTTCCTCCAGGACTGCAATTCGATGCAGTTAAAGGTATAATTTCAGGCACGCCGACAAATGCCGGGAGCTATGATCTTACTTTTTCGGTAACGGATGCAGCCGGTTTTGTTACAACTAAGACTTTTAACTTGACAGTCTATCCTACGTTCTCAATTGCTACGCCATCTACGGGTACAGGTTCTCCACCACCTGCTGTTGTTGGCACTGCATATAAGAGTTTTACATTTAAAACAAATTATGGTGGTACCGCACCCTATTCATGGACCAAAAACAGCGGTGCATTGCCTGCCGGACTTTCGCTTAATCAAGATACAGGAATTTTGTCCGGTACACCTACTACTGCCGGAGATTATACGTTTACCTTGAAAGTTACGGATACCAATGGTGCATTTACAACTAAAACATTTATGATTTCTGTGTTAGAAGCCAGCACGGGCGTAAATGTCCAATTGTATGGAGCGACTAATGCCGTTGTTAGCAATTCTGCAGCTTTACCAATAACGGATCTTACTGGTACTCCCGCTGGAGTAACTCCTTCAGGTGCTGCACAGATGCAAATCGATGGTCTGACATCTGGCGAAACTGTCAATCTGGCAGTCTCCTTTGCATCAATTCCGTCCAATCCTGTATTTTATTACTTAAACGGTTCTACATGGACACAATTCACACCTGATTCGATTATTGGTAACACTATTTTCTACAAGGTTAAAGACCGGTCATCCACGACTGATACAGATCCGCTGGCTCTGAGAGATTCAAATCCAGTTTCTGGTGTTATTGAAAGCGTTGTTGTCGTTGCCACTGTTGGTGCCGGTACTCCTTCATCCGGTTCTTCAACAATAGGTTTAGTTTCCTCATCCGGCGGTGGCAAAAGCGGTTGTTTCATCGCAACTGCCGCGTATGGCAGTTACCTTGATCCGCACGTCATGGTTCTTCGCCACTTCCGTGATGATGTTTTGCTCCACTCAAAACTAGGCACGGCTTTTGTGAAGTTCTACTATCAGCATAGCCCACCGATTGCCGACTTCATAGCACAGCATGAAGTATTGCGTACGTTCTTCCGCTTTGCGCTGACTCCGCTTATATTCGCGGTAAAATATCCGCTGATTGCTGCTCTACTGTTTATAATCGTCTCTGCCTGGTTCATCAGACGCAGATTGACCACGAAGGTACAATCTGAAATGGTTCAACAGGCAGGGTAGCGGGGAGTAGGATATGGGACAATTTACGATGTTATCAAACCTCCGAGGTATCCAAACCTCGGAGGTTTTTTTATGACACCAGTAATTTGCCTGTGATAGAGTTCAAGCGGATAGTGGTTATTTGCTAATCTGTTGCGAGATAAGTAATATGAAACAATCTCCAAGGTGTTAAAAGAACTCGAACATTTTACTTAAGCCGATTATCTAACCTGGCCGGATGAAGAACGGGAATTGTTTGAAGGAGTGCCGTACTCAATGAGTCCCGCACCAAACCGTATGCATCAGAAGGTATCAGAAGCTCTTTTTAACCAAATATTCAACCGTCTTAAGGGGAAAACGCGCGAGTCATATTCTGCCTCGCCCGAGATGTACGGTTCTCGTGACATGGTTGCGGTACCGCTGTTGGGTGATCTGGAGATTGATCTTGCAGAGGTCTTTGCTTTGTAGTTACTTTGTTAAGGTAAATGTTGGATTTATACAAAAAGAGGGCGCAATAATATGCGCCCTCTTTTGCATAACAAATAGATTGTAGAAATATCAGAAACTGATGGCAGCCTTTAAAGAATAGATCGGACGTACCGCATATTCAGCTTCGGCGGTAATTCCGAGAAGTGGTAACGGAGAAATTACTAGTCCGCCAAAGAAGCGCGGCACTGTGATGGTTTCGCTATTAAGATTTACTCCCAAAGTTTGAGAATAGGTTTTTAAATGTCCTTTTGCTTCACTGTTGATCCACATCATGCCGGCTCCGGCATATGGGGTGAGAAACAGAAACCCCTTGCTGACGGATGCGTCAACACCGTAGGTGTGTAATCCCAGGTCGTTTACGCCTGCCAACTTAGTATAGGTCGCGCGGACACCGACTGCAGGTGTTGCCATGGTGCCATCCAGAATGGATTTGCTCAGCTCGGCGCCGTACAGTTTGATATTGCTGTCGGGCACGTATGAATACATGGCACCCACATCAATGCCGAAAGGGAGCCCTTTACGAGCCCGAATCTTGGGAATAATCAAGTATGAGGGAGCATCATCCCCAAATGCCGATTTCCAGTAGCTGCTGTTATTTTCAATATTGATTGCTGAGACTTCCACACCGATGTCAAAGCCGGTAATGCCGAGCGGAGCAGCTGGTGCCATATTTCTGTAGCCGAGTGCGGCGCCGGCTTCCTTGCTCAAATCTTTGAATTCCCCCTGGCCTATGCCTCTGACAAAACTTATGTCTGCAGCCACTGCCGGTGAAACTGCAAGAGAGAGTGCCGCAGCAACCACTCCGCATAATAATAAATTCCTCATGTAATCCTCCCTGAAATTTTAATGACCGCAGTGTATCAAAGCATACGTCGAGGGTCAATCTTCTTCAGGATGTTTACGAGGAAGCTATTTCGATGACGGGATAAGATCCTGTTTACACACAAAAATAAAACAGAAAAGCCGCTCGTTTTGGGCGGTTTTTCTGTTCAAATAC
>JBAVTM010000562.1:0-6084 GCA_049696195.1 Desulfuromonadaceae bacterium
CTACAATGATGGCCGATCGGTATGCCTACTTTTCATTGATGGGATTTTCTCTTTGTCTGGCAGTCGTCCTCTGTAAATTAAATGTGAAGACCGTGACAGTTGGAATCATGACCCTTTGCACGCTGTATGCTCTTATCGATTTCAGTCGAAACAGCATCTGGAAAAATGAGATCGAGTTTTTTACCCGGATGACGAAAGACGCTCCGGATTCGTTTGTGGGCTTCAAAAATCTCGGGTTGTCATATTACAGAAAAGGCGAAATCGCCCGTGCCGTGAACAATCTTGAAGCCGCCGATTCCAAACCGGATATAACCATAAAATACCTAATCGGTGATGCCTATATTTTCTGGAAAGAAAATATGCCGGACAAGGCCGAAAAATCGCTGTTCAAGGTGACAGAACTGGAACCCCTTAACCCGGAACCGTATCTGGTTTTGATGATGATACACGAACAATATGGAAATAAAATACGGGCTCAGTCATATCGGGATAAAGTGAAGGAAATGGGGCACGGAATAGACAAAATATTGACTGACAGAACCATTGAGCTTTGTCGTACAGGCGAAAAATATTTGTCCAAGCGGCAGCACGTCGATGCGGAGGTTTACCTTTGGCAGGCGTTGAAAATTAATCCTGATTATATCCCTGCTCTTATCGACATGGGAAGCTTGCGAGCGGAACAGGGAGATTTTGCGAACGCGATACAGTACTTTAATAAAGCGCTGGCTATTGACCCACTGAATGCCACGGCACACTTTAATCTATCAACACTGTACAGGATGCAAGGGCGATTTGCGGATGCACAGAACGAAATGATCATGTTCAAGGAGGCTGAAGCGATGGCGCAACGGAAGAAGGGGAACATAACCAGCAGCAGCCCGGCAGCGAGAGAATACTAACTGGCAACCGGACCACTATACTCACGGTCGGATTTCAATGTTTGCCGAGTATCCTGATGGAATCGAGCAGTGAACTTGCATATGATTCATCCAGACGGAGCAACTGGCGATATTCCTGCCGGGCAAAGTCGCTGTTTCCGCCCAGCAGATAGGCGAGTCCCAGGCGGTAATGGCTTTCCGCATCGTTCGGACTGATCCAGACCGCCTGGCGGAAGGCTTCGATCGCCTCGCTGTTTCTCCCGACGGACTGGTACGCATTCCCGAGGTTTCTGAATCCTACGACCCCCTTCGGATTGAGTCGCACGGATTCCTGAAAGTGAAAAATAGCTTCATCATTGCGGTTATGCTGGGCGTACAATATTCCCATGTTGTTGTGTGCCAGCCAATTCCGCTTGACCACAGCCAGGGCGTGTGCAAACAGGTCGTAACTGTTCTGCCAGTAGCGGATCTGGGTGATGGTCAGTACTGAAAGAATCGCCACAACGATTACTGCCACACCCGCCACTGCCGGGATTCCTTTGCGCCATCTTCCCGCCACCTCCGCCGCCCCCCACACGATTATCAGAAAAAGTCCGATCAGAGGAATGTAGGTGTACCGGTCCGCCTGGGCCTGTCCTCCTACCCGTATGAAGCCGATTACCGGAAGCAGGGTGACCAAGTACCAGAACCAACCGAAAACCAGATACGGGCGTTTGTTCCCCTGCATCACGGCCAAGCCGGTAAGCACCGCCAGGAGAACAACCGCTCCTGCGACCTTGACCGTGGTAACCGCCGAGGGTTCGAAAGGGTAGAACAGGGCAAGGTCCACCGGCAAGAACATGTTCCGGATGTATTTCACATAGGAGAGAAATGCATTCCCGCTATGCAGAAGGAGTGATTCTCTGTCGACATTGAACAGCGCTTTGGCAGATGCATGTGCTCGAAGTATCACAAGTGAAGCGGCTGCAGACATGACAACCAGAGGAACTTTTTCAATAAGGAGAAACTTTATGCCAATCGGTTTCGTTTCATGTTTTTCCCGGCGTTGAGTAAGACGGTTGAGCGGCCAGTAGTCCATCAGCAGGAGGATCACGGGTAGAGTCACCAGCATCTGCTTCGCCAGCAGTCCCAAGGCAAAAAAAACGGCAACGGGAAGATAGCGCTTCAGGCATGGCTTGTCGGAGTACCAGACATATGTCCCCATGGTCAGGAGCCAGAAAAAAGTGGAGAGGACATCCTTCCGTTCGGCGACCCATACCACCGACTCCACATGCAGGGGGTGGAGAGCGAACAGCAGCGCTACAAACATGCTTCTGCCAAGCAAGCCGGTCAGGCGATGCAGCAAGGTGCAGAGTAGAAGCGAATTTATGACGTGGAACAGCAGGCTGGTGGCATGGTGACCCATCGGGTTCAGGCCGAAAAGTTGCACGTCGAACATGTGAGAGAGCCAGGTGAGCGGATGCCAGTTGCCGGCATGAAACGTAGTGAAAGCCCAGATGAACCCCTTGAACGTCACTCCCTGCCGGACCACCATGTTAGCGGTCACATAATCTTCGTCGTCGAAGTCGATGAAGCCGTTTTGCAGTACCGGCCAGTAGACGGCGACAGTCAACGTCGCAATCAGGAGAAGGGCGAGCGGCAATAACCACTTCGCGGCATCCCCAATCGGATCGTCTCCATCTGTTTTCCATATATTCGCCATCAGATAATACTCCGATCTAACTTCATCCCGCAGCAGCTTTCACGGCAGCTATCTGTACCATTCCGCAGTAGCGTGCATGAGAAACCAGGGGAAGTCGTACGAGATGAACAACAGGGCCGTTGCCAGAGCCAGAGTGGTGCGGACATGTTCAGACCTGAAGAGGCACAGCAGGTAATGACACAACAGGACATATGCGGGTGCCATCATGATGAAAAGATATCGCCCGTATACTGTCAGGCTTGGCTCACCGTAATTGAGATAGGCGTCATAGTTCACCTCGTATATGAGGATTCCTGCATAGGAAACGACAACAACCGCCAGACTCAACGGACTCCAGCCCGCCTCCCTTGGTCGCCAGCGGATGACAAATCCCAAGAAGGCAAGAGCCATGACCACGTACACAGGCAGCAGGTAAAGAGGCGGTTTGAACATACCCAGATGGGCCCTTATCCCGAATATGGAGGCCGTCATGGTCTGGAACCAGAAGTTTGCATAGTTCAGCGGGCTCAACCAGAGGTGCGGATTTCTCTTCAGCTTTTCATAGTTCATCAACAGGTAAAATGTATCGGCCTTGTCTCCGGGGTGCTTGATCTCGCCGGTCAGGATCAATGCGTCCATATAGGAGATCTTTCCTTCCTTGTACTGATTAAAGATCATCCCCCGTGCATCGAGGCGCGACTGCATTGCGATCTCCGGAGAGATCACTTGCGACATCCCGGGATTCGGTGCACCATAACGAAGATAATTGCCGGCATGCAACCTGAGATTCAGTCCTGCTGCAATTATGAGCAATAGGAGTGTCAGCCAGGTACGACGGGAAATTGTCCTGAACTGTCGCCTGAATTCTTCCGGGACTGTTTGCAGGTTTTTTACTTCGTTAAGCAGCAGCAGTATATTTAGTACAAGGGTCAGGGGCAGGAACGTAATCTTGGTAAGGCTGCCAGCCATCTGGCAGAGCAATGAGGCGAGGAGCAGTCCGCCGGAACGGTTCTTGAAAAAGGCGAACTCATAGTAAATTGCCATGGCTGCCAGGAGATTGGCCAGGTTGTCGTAAGAGACGGAAGCCGACAGCAGGGAGAACATGGGGGTATTGGTAACGACGACAATAAGCAGGAGCTGCGCAAGGCGGTTGCCCGTCAGGAGGCGGAGCAGTCTGAGGGTGTACCAGACAGTACCAAAGGCTAGGGGGATGTTGAGGAGACGGAGGAATACCAGGTCTGACAACCCGAAGATGTTGAGATGAAGGAGCTTGCCCATGACCCAGTAATAGAGCCAGGCGGTGTTGGTGACCAGGCCGAACTCGAAGGTTGCGGGAGAATTTTCAGGGAAAAGAAATACTTTCGAAAAAACTTTGCAGATTCCTGCGTGGGTAACTTCGTCCGGCGGGACGAACGAAGAGATGTTCAAGGCGAAAAACACAAGACGAGAGCCGAAATATGCCAGAAGAATCCCTGTCGCCCATTTCAGCAAAGCGGCTGAAATAAAACCTTCTTCCCCATTGTCCGGTATTGCCGTTGACATATCTCCGAATATCTGTTGGTTCTGTTCCGGCAGTGATCCTGAGGATATCATGGCTACCTTTGCTAATCTTTTACAATAAATTCGTGTTGCAAAGTAGCATCTTAGTGCAGAATAGTCAATTTTGTACACGTGGCGACAACTAACTGCAACCATATGGTATTGCTGGTATAAGGTTTGTTTATTCGTAAATGTATGTTATGTTCTGAGCACGAATAATTGTATTAAGATCACATTGCAAGGAGCCGAAAATGACAAAAAGTATTCATATTACAGTTATTATGTGCGTAGTTTTGCTGTTAGGGACAATGGTCAGTCATGCTGCCGATTGGATTAAAAATAACGCCGACATTCCCAACAAGAACTTGGAAGCTAATTATTATGATTCTAAAAGCGTTAAAGTACGCAAGAATGTTTTAAACTGGACCGAAAAAACCGTCCTGACAAGTTTTGGGGCTAAATATTATACAAAGCATCTTTCTCAGTACCCTGTCTGTGCAAAGAGCATGGCAAACAAGGGAGAGGCGACACATCACCAGATAGATTTCGAGATTCAAAAAGGAAAATTCAGAACTGTTGCCAAGAGAAACTACAACAAAGCTGGTGAATTACTCTGCACTGATAAAGATATGGGAACGGAGCTCGATAAGTCATGGCAAGAGATTCAATATCAATCACCTATGTATTTCAGGGAATATGAACTTGTAACAAAATATAAACTGGGAAATATTTGAGTTGATGTTTGAAATGAGCGTTTATTCAATAGCCGGGAAATGTTCCCGGCTATTGTTCGTTACAGTCGGCTAAATTCTTCTATCGTGTCCACCAGAGAACCCCAGGACATATGTTGCGCCGTGAATGTTGAAATGTTTTCCGCAAAGTCGATCTGCCTATTGGCCAAAAACCAGAGTATTCCATCGGCGAAACTTTGCGGGTCATCAGGCGTAACCATTTTTCCTGTACAGCCATCCTGAATTACTTCGTAGAACCCCCCGACGTTTGTTGCGAGAACCGGCTTTTTAAATCCGTATGCAGTCGCTATTACCCCGGAGGTTATGGTTTTCCTGTAGGGAAGGACGATCAGATCGGCCCGGGAGAAGTACTGACTCATTTGATTGTCCGGAACGTATGTATCGACAATTGTTACCTTGCTTGAAATGCCGAGCTCTTTGATACGCTTGATGTATTCATTTTTGTTGTTCCAGAACTCACCAACGATTTCAAGTGAAAGATCGTAGTCTTTCAGGATGCCGATGGCATTGAGGAGAACATCAAGCCCCTTGTAAGGTCGAACAAACCCGAAAAAAAGGAGGTGAAATTTTGTGTCCGGCTTGAATGCCGCGCCGATATCATACTCAAAAAGTGGCAACAGGTGCTTTTTAACAGCTGCCTTTGGGTTGAATTCCAGAAGAGAGCGCTGTTCCTGCTCTGAATGGACGATAATGGAGTCGGCTCTGCTGAGGATGAATTTTGCCACTGATTTCTTCAATGCAGTATCTTCGTGTTCAAAAACATTAATGCAGATAAAGACTACCTTGATCCCTTTCTTCTTCAAAGAAGAGATAAGATAGGCATACATTGGAGCCCAGTAGGCCACCCACCAGGGCAGGATTACCAGGTCAGGAGCAAACGCGGCTATTTTATCTGTGGTTGCACGCCAGGAGAGTATGCTTGCGGAGTCAATATCGTAGGAGAGCCGTTTGAATCCTGTTGCGATATCTTCTCTGCAGATATTCGGGTCGATCTGGTTTTTTTTGCCGTACAGAAACTCGGGATATTGCCTTTTGTAGCTCAAGAGCAGCAGGTCATGCCGCTTCTCAAGCTCCTGTGCCAGCGAGTAACAATATTTGGCTATTCCGCCTCGAAAAGGGGGAATAGGGGCAATCAGGCAGATCTTCATGGTTTTCTCGAAGGTTTGTCGTTGTTGTGGCTGGTCATGATTTCCAGCCTGCTCTTGAGTAGTTTACGGAAGTTTGCCCCGGTCAG
>JBAVTM010000563.1:0-2665 GCA_049696195.1 Desulfuromonadaceae bacterium
GAGAAGCTGGGGAAGCAGATGGCGGTTTCCCAGGATTACCCGGGCTTCATCGTGAACCGGGTCTTGATCCCGATGATCAACGAGGCTGCCTTCGCGCTCTACGAGGGGATCGCCACGGCGGAGGACATCGACAAGGGGATGAAGCTCGGCACCAATCAGCCGATGGGACCACTGACCCTGGCTGATTTCATCGGACTCGATACGGTGCTGGCGATCGCCAACGTCCTCTATGACGGTTTCAAGGATCCCAAATACCGTCCCTGTCCGCTGCTCGTCAAGATGGTGAACGCCGGATATATGGGGCGCAAATCGGGACGCGGCTTTTATACGTACTAACCGCTTCGCCTTCACGCCCATACCGGCGTTGGCTCCTCAAGGGTTCCTCGACGTAGCGCTGCTACGACTCGTTCACCCTTTCGTCGCCGCCTTGGTCTGAACGCGAAATAGAACCGGCAACAGGAGAAAAACATCATGGAATTCAAGAATCTGCTGATCGAAACCACTGACGGTATCACGACCCTGACGATCAACCGCCCTCAGGTGCTGAACGCACTTAACAGCGACGTCGTGAGGGAGCTGGAGTGCGCCCTGTACGGGCTCGATCTTGATGCGGCTGTCAAGGCGATCGTACTGACCGGCGCAGGTGAAAAGGCGTTCGTCGCCGGAGCCGATATCAAGGAGATGTCCGAACTCTCCTCGTTTGAAGCCCATGATTTTGCCCGCCGGGGTCAACGTCTGATGCTGCTGATCAACAGGATGCGCACGCCGGTCATTGCAGCCGTCAACGGCTACGCGCTCGGAGGTGGACTCGAGCTGGCGCTGGCCTGCGATTTCATCTATGCATCCGATAAAGCCAAGTTCGGCTTTCCGGAGGTCGGCCTGGGAGTTATCCCAGGTTTCGGCGGCACCCAGAATCTGGCGCGCCTGATCGGTCCGAATAAAGCCACCGAACTGGTGTTTTCCGGTCGGATCATATCTGCCTCAAAAGCGCTCTCCTGGGGGATCGCCAACGAGCTGTTCGCACCGGAAGAGCTGTTGCCGAAGGCGCTCGAAACAGCGAAGGAAATCGCCGCCAAAGGGACGCTGGGGGTCGCGTACGCCAAGGATGCCATTGCCAGCGGGCTGAACATGTCGAAAGAGGATGGTTTCCGCTATGAGGCTTCCCTGTTCGGGGTGCTGTTCGCCACGGGCGACCAGCGCGAAGGGATGGGGGCGTTTCTCGAAAAGCGTGCCGCAGAATTCAAAGGCAAATAAATTTCACTCCGGAGGGAAAACAGATGAATTTTGAACTGAGCCAGGATCACAAGGTGTTGCAGTCTGCGGTTCGCGACTTCGTCGAGAAGGAAATTAAGCCGATCGCGATGAAAATCGACGAAGAGCACATGATTCCAGATTCGTTGGTCAAAAAGATGGCAGAAATGGGCTTTCTCGGCAGCTATCTGCCGGAAGAGTACGGCGGGGCAGGGCTTGACATGCTGTCATACGCCATCGTTGTCGAAGAGGTCTCGAAGGCCTGCGGCTCCAGCGGCGTCCTGATTTCGGCTCACACCTCCCTTGCTAGCGGTCCGATCTATACCTTCGGGACCGAAGAGCAGAAGAAGAAATGGCTGCCGGCGCTCAACACCGGCGAGAAGATCGGCTGCTTCCTGCTGACAGAGCCTGACGCCGGAAGCGATGCCGGCGGTACGGCCACCACCTACACGCGTGACGGAGACCATTTCGTCATTAACGGCAGCAAGACCTTCATCACCAATGGCGGCTATCTGGGGACCGGCGTGCTGATGGCATCCTTTGACCGCAGCCTGAAACACAAAGGGATCACCGCCTTCATCGTCGATCTGGGTTCGCCCGGCGTGACCATACTCAAGAACGAGAACAAGATGGGAATCCGCGGCAGTTACACGACCGCCTTCGCATTTGACAACCTGCGCGTCCCGGTTGAAAACCTGCTGGGGCAGGAGGGTAAAGGGTTCAATGTTGCCATGGACACCCTGAACGGCGGGCGGATCGGGATCGCGTCGCAAGCGCTCGGCATCGCCGAGGGCGCCTTTGAGCGGGCGCTGGCGTATTCGAAGGAGCGCAAGCAGTTCGGTCAGGCGATCAGCGAATTTCAGGCAATCCAGTTCAAGCTGGCTGATATGTGGACCAGCATCGAAACCAGCAAGCTCCTGACGTACCGGGCCGCCTGCCTCAAGGATGCCAAGAAGAGCTACACCATGGAATCGGCCATGTGCAAAATGCACGCTTCGGAGACGGCGACATTTGTTACCAAGGAGGCGATTCAGATCCATGGCGGCTACGGTTACATCGTCGACTACGAAGTCGAGCGGATGTATCGCGACGCCAAGATCACCGAGATCTACGAAGGAACCAATGAAGTGCAGCGTGTGGTGATTTCGAAGCTGCTGCTTTCGTAATGCCTGTGTATCTTTAATACTTGACATGTGCGTTAAGTAGAATTATATACGACGCAGCAGGTATCAAGTCAAGAGAGGTGTTACCGTGGAAGCTACCCGAATAATTTACTGGAACATCGGTCACGGGGTCGTGATCCCGATGTATCTTCTGGCCTTTGCCGCCTTCGGCTGGATGGCCTGGGGATTTTGGCAGCGCCTGCCGATCTGGCGTCAGGGGAAGGCGCTTGACCGTTTCGACCGCTACGACG
>JBAVTM010000564.1:0-2410 GCA_049696195.1 Desulfuromonadaceae bacterium
GGTTTTCAGCAGTGCATGTCGTTGTGCCTCGACCAAATCGTTCGCAACCATTTCGGCACACATTTCCTGAGCAGTGATTTCCGGAACCCAGCCGAGCTTTTGTTTGGCCTTGGTAGGATCTCCCAGCAGGGTTTCAACCTCGGACGGACGGAAGTAACGCGGGTCGATGCGTACAATGATATCACCCGCTTTCACCTCAGGAGCTTTATCCCCGTCAACGGAGACCACTGTGGCAATTTCGTCTACACCATGACCTTCGAATTTTAGAGTTATTCCCAGCTCTGCCGCCGCCCAGGTGATGAACTGGCGCACGGTGTATTGGACACCGGTGGCAATAACGAAGTCTTCGGGCTGATCCTGCTGCAGCATCAACCACTGCATCTTAACGTAATCCTTTGCATGCCCCCAGTCACGCAGGGAGTCGATGTTGCCCATGTATAGGCACTCTTCCAAACCCTGTGAAATGTTGGCAAGGCCGCGCGTTATCTTGCGGGTGACAAAAGTTTCACCGCGCCGGGGAGATTCGTGATTGAACAGGATCCCGTTGCAGGCATACATGCCGTATGCTTCGCGATAGTTGACCGTAATCCAATAGGCATACAGCTTGGCAACGGCATAGGGTGAACGGGGATAAAAGGGGGTGGTTTCTTTTTGGGGGGTTTCCTGAACCAGACCGTACAGTTCGGAGGTCGATGCCTGATAGAAACGGGTCTTTTTATCCAGCCCCAACAAGCGGATGGCCTCAAGCATGCGCAGTGTGCCGACACCATCAGCTTCGACCGTGTATTCCGGCGATTCGAAGCTGACCGCTACATGGGACTGGGCGCCCAGATTATAGACCTCATCAGGCTGAACTTCCTGCATGATGCGGGTCAAATTTGACGAGTCCGTCAAGTCACCGTAATGAAGCTTGAAATGAGCGTCTTTTATATGCGGATCCTGATAAATGTGGTCAACCCGCTGGGTATTGAACAACGAAGCCCGGCGTTTGATGCCATGAACTTCGTAGCCTTTCTCCAATAGTAATTCCGCCAGATACGATCCGTCCTGACCGGTGATGCCGGTGATGAGTGCCTTTTTCATGTGGTTTGAAACTCCTTGATAATGTTTTCGATATCTTCAAGATGGCGGCCGAGTGCAGCAGCATCTCCTCTTGTCTCTACATTCAGCCGCAGGAGCGGTTCCGTGTTGGAACTGCGCAGATTGAAACGCCAATCCACAAATTCCATGCTGATGCCATCCGTGTAGTCGATTGCTGGCTGGTCATTGGAAAAGCGCTTTATGACACGATCTAATACGGTTTGTACATCGGAGACCCGGTAGTTGATTTCGCCACTGCAGGGATAGGCCGCCATGCGTTGGTCCACCAGCTGTGCCAGCGTACTTCCGGTGCGCGACATAAGTTCCGTGATCAGCAGCCAGGGGATCATGCCGCTGTCACAATAGGCAAATTCGCGGAAGTAGTGATGGGCGCTCATCTCGCCGCCGTACATCGCGTCTTCTGCCCGCATCCGTTCTTTAATAAAAGCATGGCCGGTCTTGGACTGCACCGGTATGCCGCCGGCCAGCCGGACCTGTTCAATGGTGTTCCAGGTAAGGCGGGGATCATGGATAATCTTTGCTCCGGGATTTTTGGCAAGCATAACCTCAGCCAGCAGGCCAACCAGATAATACCCCTCGATGAAGCGCCCCTTGGCGTCAAAAAGGAAACAGCGGTCAAAATCGCCATCCCAGGCGATGCCCAAATCAGCCTTGTGGCTGATCACCGCCTGTGCCGTCGCCGCCCTGTTTTCTGGAAGGAGCGGATTGGGGATGCCGCTGGGGAAGGTGCCGTCCGGCTCTTCCTGAATCAGGGTGAACTGAAAGGGCAGGTGCTTTTCCAACATCCTGATCACCGTGCCTGCGCCGCCGTTTCCCGGATTGGCGACTATCCGCAGCGGCTTGAGGTCTGATGTGGTTACATAACCAAGCAGATGGCTGATGTAGTCACCCTTGGCAGGGTCGGAAAGGGTCTTCCCCTTGGCAGTATGATCGGCAAAGCGGTTCGCCAGTATTCGGTCCCGCAACGCAAACAGCCCGCTGTCGCCGCTGATGGGGCGAGATCCCTCGCGCACCAGTTTCATGCCGTTGTACCCTTTGGGATTATGACTGGCGGTGATCATGATGCCGCCATCGACCTGACGGTGAAACGTCTGAAAGTAGACCTCTTCTGTACCGCAGAGACCGATATCAATGACATCAGCACCACCATCATTCAGCCCGCGGCAGAGTGCAGCCGACAACGACGGACTTTCCAGGCGGACGTCCCTGCCGACAATTACGGTGCGGGATGAAAATTCATCGGCATAGGCCCGCCCAAGGCGATAGGCCACGTCGTCATTCAGTTCATCCGGCACGTGGCCGCGGATGT
>JBAVTM010000565.1:0-1661 GCA_049696195.1 Desulfuromonadaceae bacterium
CCGGAGTGCCGCATCGGTGCTGGCAGAGCTGGACGAAATCTACAACAGATATGGTTTTCGGGCCGTCTGCTTTATGGACGACAACTTTACCCTTAACCCCCAACGGGTCGAACAGATTGCCGACGGGATCATCGGGCGCGGCTATGACCTGAAATGGTGGAATTTCTCGCGGGTTGATACTATTGTGAAAAACCCGGCCATGGTCGCCAGGATGGCGGCTGCCGGTTCCGAAACGGTCTATCTCGGCATTGAAAGCGGCAATGAGGAGACACTTGACTCCCTCGGCAAGAACAGCAGTGCAAGCGATGTTACCAAGGCAGTGGAAATTCTGAGGAATAACGGGGTCGAATCCTATGGCAGCTATATCATCGGCAACCTGAACGAGTCCGCTGCTGACGTGGAAAAAACTATTGCCATGGCGATCAGGCTGAATACCAGCATCGCCCAGTTTTCCATTCTGACCCCGTATCCCGGAACAAAGCTCTATGAGGAGATCAAGGACCGCATCTTCTGTCGGCGCTGGAAGTTTTACGACGGCCTGCACATCGTCTTCCGTCATCCGCTGATAAATCGTCACTACCTGCAGTTTCTGCTCATCAAGGCTTTTGTGAAATTTTATCGCCGTTCGCAGGAAGCCACCCAGGGATTCAAACAGGCCGCCGACAGGGGTAATCTGACATTCAGAAAGATGGCACTCTGTGCCTGGGAGCTGTTTTTTTGACACTTTACAGCAACCTCAATCTGTTCCTTATCAAGCTGTTCACGATCCTGGTGCCGCGTTGGCTCTTCCCCCCCTTCACCTTTTTCTGGGGCGGGCTGTTTTACCTTTTGTTGTCTGATACGCGACGGTCAGTGCGCTCCAACCTGCAGGTAGTTACCGGCAGGGATGATGTGGAACTACTGGTGTTTTCAACCTTCCGCAAGTTCAGCCACAACTGGTGCGACGAGATGCTGCTGATGCGGTTCACGGGGGAAAAACTCCAGGCGCTGATCGGGCGGCGCAGCAGCAGCGAAACGCTTGATCAGGCGCTGGCGGCCGGTAGCGGTGCGATTCTGGTTTCGCCCCATCTCGGCAACTGGGAGCTGGGGGGGCTGGGGCTGGCCGATCTGGGCTACACCGTCAACGTACTGACCTTTCGCGAGCCGGATGAAAGGGTAAATGAGCTGCGTGAGGCGGTCAGGCGGGAACGGGGCGTACGTTTCATCTATGTCGACCGTGACGATTCCTCTCC
This sequence comes from Desulfuromonadaceae bacterium, assembly GCA_049696195.1. GTDB lineage: Bacteria > Desulfobacterota > Desulfuromonadia > Geobacterales > Pseudopelobacteraceae > JACRCG01. The sequence goes on from JBAVTM010000565.1 coordinate 1,233, forward strand.
GCTTGCCATTATCGAGGCGGTAAATGCCTTGAGGCGTAACGAGGTGCTGGCGATTCTCGGTGATCGGGATGGCTCCTCCCATACCATTCGGATCGATTTCTTTGGCCGGCCGACCAACATTCCGGTGGGGGCCGCCTATCTTGCCCTTGCCAGCGGTGCGCCGGTGTTTCCGGTTTTTGTCCTGATGGAGGAAAATGGGCGATACGCTACCGTCATGGAAGAGCCGATCTTCTTCAGTGGCGGTCACGGGGAGCATGGCAGTGCAATACGCTCCGGTATGGAGAGGCTGCTGGCGGTATTTGAGCGATATATCCGAGAATACCCCGACCAATGGTATAATTTATATGATTTTTTCGGAAGGGTTCACGAAACAGATAATAAAATGCATATAAACGGCGGCATACAGGATTGACAGGAAATGGAAAAACA
>JBAVTM010000566.1:0-8813 GCA_049696195.1 Desulfuromonadaceae bacterium
TGACGCCGGAAGATCTCCACGCTGTCAAGGCGCAGATTATTCTGGCAAATACCTACCATCTTTACCTGAGGCCGGGGCATCGTCTCGTCGAACAGATGGGGGGGCTTCATCGCTTCATGAACTGGGATAAACCGATTCTGACTGACAGTGGTGGTTTTCAGGTTTTCAGCCTCGGGGAATTACGCAAAATCAGTGAAGAGGGGGTCAAATTCCAGTCGCATCTGGATGGCTCCTACCACATGTTAACGCCTGAGCTGGCGACTCATATTCAGGAAGCGCTGGGTGCCGATGTCATCATGTGCTTTGACGAGTGCCCCCCCGCCACCGCAGATTACCAGTATGTCAGTCGCTCCCTCGAACTGACGGCCCGTTGGGCCGGGCGCTGCAAAGATGCTCATACTCGTGCCGGGCAACAGTTGTTCGGAATTATTCAGGGGGGAATGCATTACGACCTGCGGGCGCGCAGCGTGAATGATATCTGCTCAATCGGTTTCGACGGTTACGCCCTCGGCGGCCTGTCGGTCGGCGAAGAAAAAGAGCAGATGTACGGAGTGATGGAATGCTGTTCCACCCTGTTGCCGCAGGATGCCCCGAGATATATTATGGGAATCGGATCACCCGAAGATCTGGTTGAGGCCGTCTGGCACGGCTATGATATGTTCGATTGTGTTATGCCGACCAGAAACGCCCGCAATGGCATGCTTTTTACCAGTCAGGGGCGGGTCAACATCAAGTCCAAGATGTATGAGGATGATGCGGGACCACTCGACCCTGCCTGCAGTTGCAAGGTCTGCAAGAATTATTCGCGCGCCTATCTGAGGCACCTGTACCGGTCGGGTGAAATTTTGTCGTCGCAGTTGAATACCTATCACAATCTCCACTTTTATCTTGACCTTATGCGGAGAGTCCGGGAAGCAATTCAGAATAACGGTTTTGACGAATTTCGCAGGCAATTTAAATCGACGATGCTGCAGAAGCAATAAACTGAAAAAGGGAGGATAACAACATGTTTGGATTGGCTTTTGCGATGGGAAGCGCTCCGGGAGGAGCAGCCGGTGGAGCCGGCGGCGGCATGGCGGCGTTTCAGCAGATAATTCCGCTGGTGTTCATGTTTGCGATATTTTATTTTCTGCTTATTCGTCCGCAGCAGAAAAAGGCCAAAGAACATAAGGCACTGCTGGAGTCGATGAAAAAAGGTGACAACGTCATTACAGCCGGTGGAGTCCATGGTAAAATAACCGCTGTTGAAAACGATCTTGTGACACTTGAAGTTGCAAACAATGTGAATATCAAAATTACCAAGAGTTATATCGCCGCAATCAAGAAGGATTAGTTCAAAATCTGGAAGGGAGAACGAGCCTTATGCCGAAAGATACTGGCTGGCGTATAAGCCTGATTGCTGTTTTTGTTGTACTGTCGTTTCTGTACCTCACTCCAACCCTGGCGCCCAAGTTGCCATCATGGTGGGGAGGCTTTTTGCCAAAGGACAAGATTCATCTCGGGCTTGATCTGCAGGGAGGAACACATCTGGTAATGGAGGTCGATACCCAGAAGGCGGTTGAAGGCTCCCTGGATCTCGTCGCCACGGATCTTGAAGACACGCTGAATAGCAAAAATCTTCATTTTAAACGCATTTCCAGAGACGGCTCCGACAAGGTCTCGGTCGTCCTGTACGAGAAGGGGACAGCCGATACCGTTCAAAAGCTGATCAAGGATAAATATCCATCTTACGATCAGAGCCCGACTTTTGATGAAGGGGGCTTTGTCGCCTTGACGTTACGGGTAAACGAGAAGGAAGCGCAGGATCGCAAGGACAAGGCCGTTCAGCAGGCCCTCGAAACGATCCGTAACAGGATTGACCAGTTTGGTGTTTCAGAGCCGACTATCCAGCGCGAAGGGATCAATCATATCGTTGTCCAGTTGCCCGGTATCAAGGACCCGCAGCGGGCCATCGAACTTATCGGACGGACTGCCCGGCTGGATTTCAAAATGGTGCGGGAAGACATCTCGCCGACAGCCGGTACGATTCCCGATGACGCCGAGCTGCTCAAGGAAAAATCCGTAGATCCGGCAACCGGGGCGGTTACGGAAATTCCGATTGTCGTTCAGAAAAAATCGATGATCACCGGCGATCTGCTGACGGACGCACAGGTCAGAATCGATTCACAGTTCAATCAGCCCTATGTAGGGATCGAATTCAATTCTCTGGGCGCCAAACTGTTTGACCAGGTTACTGCGGCGAATGTCGGCAAACGCTTCGCGATTGTTCTTGATAACAATATTCATTCCGCCCCGGTCATACGTGAGCGGATTTCCGGCGGCAGCGCTCAGATATCGGGTAATTTTACCGAAAAAACCGCGGCCGACCTTGCGATTGTCCTGCGGGCCGGAGCACTGCCGGCACCGGTCAAGATTATCCAGAATGTGACCGTAGGACCATCTTTGGGACAGGACTCGATCAATAAAGGGTTGTATGCCGGCCTGATCGGGGTGCTGCTCGTCGTTGTCTTCATGGCGATCTATTACCAGCTGTCCGGAATGATTGCCAACCTGGGGATGATTCTGAACATCGTGTATCTGATGGGCGCACTGGCCGCATTAGGTGCCACCCTTACTCTGCCTGGTATCGCTGCTATCGTGTTGTTGGTTGGAATGTCGGTAGATTCGAACGTAATTATTTTTGAGCGCATCCGTGAAGAGCTCAAATTGGGCAAATCCCCCAAAGCGGCTCTGGACGCTGGCTATGACAAGGCTTTCCTGACGATCATGGACTCCCATATCACCACCTTGATTACTGCAGCAGTTCTGTTCCAGTTCGGCACCGGCCCGGTAAAAGGTTTTGCAGTTTCCTTGAGTCTCGGGGTTATCATCAATCTGTTTACCTCACTGATCGGAACCAAGGTGACCTTTGACCTGTTTCTGCACAAGGGCAAAGTTAAAAAAATGAGCATATAGGGGGGTAACACCGTTCATGGAACTTCTTGGAAAAACAAAAATAGATTTTATCGGGATGCGCAACATTTCCTTTGTCATATCGGCGATCATTTCGATTGCCGGTATCATCGGCGTCATTCAGGTCGGACGTGGTGCGGCCAATATGGGCATCGACTTTTCCGGCGGTACTTCGATGCAGTTGAAGTTCAGCAAGCCGGTCTCGATTGCCGACGCCAGAACGGCACTGCATAAAAACGGCATAGCCAAGGCCGATCTGCAGGAAATAAAGGACGGCAATAAACTGCTGGTAAAGATGGCCGGAGCTGCGGTCGGCAAACCATCAGAAATGGTGCAGACCGCCTTTAAAAAGGAATTTGCCGACAATGCTTTCACCGTGGAAAGTTCTACAGAAATCGGTCCCTCTATTGGTGACAAGCTGCGCAAGGATACTCTGATCGCCGCGGTGCTTTCAATGCTGGGGATTATCATGTATATCGCCTGGCGTTTTGACTTCAAGTTTGGAGTGGGAGCCACTCTCGCTACCCTGCATGACTGCCTTTCCATGTTTGCCGTCTTTTATCTGATGAACAAAGAAATTAATCTGATGTTCATCACTGCCGTACTGACAATAGCCGGTTACTCACTGACTGACACGGTTGTTGTTTTTGACCGTATTCGTGAAAACCTTCATAAAAATTTAAAAGGTGCGATGCACACTATTTTCAATGACAGCATCAACGAAGTGCTATCCCGTACGATCGTTACTTCGACGACGGTATTTCTCGCCGCTATTTCTCTCTACCTTTTCGGAGGCGAAGTAATCCACGACTTTGCATTTGCCCTTTTGGTCGGTGTGATCGTGGGTACCTATTCATCAGTGTTTGTCGCCAGCCCGATCGTCGTGATTCTCGAAAATCGTGCCTTGGCAAAAACGGCTAAAACCGCGTAAGCGGGTTATCCAACCATTCTGAGAGGTGTCCTGTGAACAAAGAATCAACCCTGATAGCAGTTGTTGCCCTGATCGTCGGATTACTGGGGGGGTATTTGATCTTCAGCATCAGTACTGCCGGGAAAATCCAACAGACAAATACCGCTATTCCGGCCGGTGCCGGATCACCTACTGACTATACGCAGCGGATAGCTCAGGCCGAGAAGGTTGTCGCCCAGGATCCCAAGAACCTTAACGCCTGGATTTCTCTGGGCAATGATTATTTTGACACGGAGCAATCCCAGAAAGCGATCGACGCATATGGTAAAGCGCTGGAAATTGAGCCGAACAACCCGAATGTTCTGACTGACCAAGGTGTCATGTACAGAAAAGTCGGGTGGTATGACAAGGCGCTCGCTAATTTCGAAAAAGCCAACAAGATCGATCCGAACCATCTGCAAAGCTTATACAACGCCGGAATTGTTTATGCCGTTGATTTGAAACAACCGGCAAAGGCGACGCCTTACTGGGACAGGTATCTGAAGCTTGACTCAAACAGTCCGACCGCTATTCAGATTAAGAGTATGATGGAACAACCTGGCAAGGGTCCGGCTCCGGCAATGAAATAACTGAAACGAATCCCCCGCTAGTCGGGGGATTTTTTTTCTCAAATGGGTATACAAAAGAATGCATAAAAAATGGGGTATCAAAACTGCTGCCGGTGCTAAGGCCGTGGAGCTCTCCAGAACTCTCGGGGTTGGCTCCATAACCGCGCAAATTCTGATAGGCAGGGGAATAGAAACGGTTGAAGAAGGTATGCGATTCCTCTCGCCGGCTCTTTCATCGATGATCGACCCGTTTCAGCTGAAAGGTATGCAGACAACGGTAGATCGAGTGCTGCGGGCCCGAAAAAACGGTGAAATCGTCTCCATCTACGGTGATTATGATGTCGACGGCATTACCGGCACGGCCCTGCTGGTTTCTTTTCTGCGACAGGCCGGGCTGACCTGCACCTATTTCATACCCAACCGTTTTGATGACGGCTATGGTCTTAACGAGGATGCTCTGCAAAAGATTTTTGATTCGGGCGCTTCTCTGATCATCTCCGTTGATTGCGGGATCACGGCAGTGAAAGAAGCTGCCTTCTGCCGACGGGCCGGCGTTGATCTGATAATACTGGATCATCATACCCCGGGCGAGAGAATTCCTGAAGCAACCGCGGTGGTTAACCCGCTGCAGCCGGGGTGCACCTATCCGTTTAAAATGCTGGCCGGGGTCGGTGTTGCCTTTAATCTGCTGGTTGCGCTGCGCAGTTGCATGAGGCAGGAGGGGGTGTTTGGTGCGGATGAAGAACCGGATCTTCGAGATTGGCTCGATCTGGTCGCGCTCGGGACGATCGCCGATGTGGTGCCGCTGGTCGGTCAAAATCGTACTTATGCGTTCTATGGCTTACAAAAGCTCGAAAATAGTCGCAGGCCGGGTATTGCAGCGCTCAAAAAAGTTGCCGGAATCATGGAGACGGTCAGTTGTGGCCAGGTCGGATTCCGACTGGCGCCGCGCCTCAATGCCGCCGGTCGCATGGAGAGCGCGGTGCCGGGTGTTGAGTTGCTGCTCGGTACGAGTATTGAAGAGTGTTCCGTGATTGCTGATGAGCTGGATACGGCAAATGCCGAACGCCAAACGGTTGAACGGGGCATTTTTGAAGAAGCCGCCGCTACCGTTGATGCCGGCGGCGCGTATCCCGCCTGCAAGAGTATTGTGCTCGCTTCCCGTGAATGGCATCAGGGGGTCATCGGCATCGTTGCTTCCCGCCTGGTTGAGCGCTATCATCGCCCGACAATCCTGATTGCGGTTGATGAGCAGGGGTGCGCAAAAGGTTCCGGACGGAGTATTCCCGGTTTTCACCTGCTGGAGGCGCTGGTCGCCTGTTCCGGGCATCTTGAACGTTTCGGGGGACACCGCTATGCGGCCGGCGTCGGTTTGAAGACGGAAAATATTGACCGCTTCGCAGCGGCTTTTGAAGCTGCCGCCGGTCAGATTCTGGGCGACAGGGAGCTAGTACCGACCCTTGATATTGATGCGGACGTACGTCCGGCCGAGGTGGATCTCGCCTTGGCACAGGAGTTGAATCGTCTGGAGCCGTTTGGCGCCGGGAATCCCGAACCGACTCTGATGCTGCGCGGCGTTACGGTGGTGGAGCGCCGGATTGTCGGGGACGGGCATCTCAAGCTGCGTCTGTCGGCAGGGGGGCAGGTTTTTAACGCTATTGCGTTCCGACAGGCGGAATATCCGACGGACGGGGTGCTGGACATCGCCTTTTTCCCGGAAGCTAACCGCTGGAATAACGCAACAACACTACAATTACGGATCAAGGCGATCCGAAGGGCGGAGGCATGATGCAACGGAATGAGCGTTTTGACAGCGCCGACCGGATCATAAAAATCGGTTTCTGGGTCAATGCCGTATTGATGATTATGAAGCTGTCAGCCGGCTACTGGGGACATTCGGGTGCCGTTTTTGCCGATGGTATCGAGAGTGCATGTGATTTCATCGCGATATTTGCGACCATGATGGCACTCAAGCTGGGACGCCAGCCTTTTGATGCCAACCACCCCTATGGACATGGCCGCGCTGAAAGCCTTGCAGCGCTACTCGTTTCACTGGTGATCTGTGCCACTGGCGGCTGGATTCTGTACCGATCAGTTGTTACGGTCATCACGGGAAACGTTACATCACCCAGCTGGATCGCCGTTGCAGCGGCTGCCGTCACGATCGCTACCAAAGAGTGGCTTTACCGCTTCTCGACACGTACGGGAAAAAAACTCGAAAGCCCGGCGCTGCTGGCAATTGCCAAAGATCACCGTAAAGATGCCGTCACTTCGGTTGCAACGCTGATCGGTGTTATTGGCGCTTTTTTCGGAGTGGGGATTATGGACCCTCTGGCAGCCGGGCTGACCTCACTCTTTATCCTGCATATCGGTTACCAGACGTTTCGTGAAGCTTCCCACGATCTGATGGACGGGACAGCTCCGGTGGATTTTATTGATGCCCTGCAGGCTCTTGCAGAAAGTGTCGAACAAGTCGAACATGTGCATGAAATGCGGGCCCGTCGCTCCGGGCAGTACATGATCGTTGATCTGAAGCTGGAAATGGATCCGAACATGACGGTCAAGCAATCGCATGATGTGGCGACCCGCGTCAAAAAACTTATTTTCGACCGTTATCCAGGGGTAGGAGATGTCATGATTCATATTAATCCGCACGACGAGGAACATGAGGATCTGATCCGGCTATGAGGCTGTGGCGATTATTGGTTTCACTTGAACTCTGTCTGGGGCTTCTGGTTCTGGTGTGCGTCTGCATGGCAGCCGGTTCTTTTACTCTTTCCGGTGAGTATGCAGCCGTCATCAACAGCATGCCGCTGCTGGCGTGGCTGCGGGAGGTGCCGCTCCCGGTTTCGTGGTGGTTCTGGGTGACGTTGGTTCTTCTTGCTCTGCTGGCCCTGAACACGACCCTCTGCTCTTCGGAAACACTCTGGTCGCGTTGGGGGAGAGGGGGGTGGACTGCGCTTCTTGCGCCTCAACTGATGCACGCCGGCTTTCTGCTGATCATCGCCGCTCACTTGCTGAGCGCGACTGGATCGTCACACAACGCGCTGGAGGTTGGTGAGATGACTCTAGCTGCCCTGCCGGACGGAAGCAGGTTTGGCGTAGCCTCGATCGCAGTCACCACGTCTCCGGAGGGAATGCCGATCGGCTTTAGCAGCGAACTGGTGCCGAATCTGAACAGCCCTGAGGAGCGGGTTGTCATCTCACCAAATCACCCCTGGTTCTCCAACGGATTCGGGGTGTACATCAAGCAGGCTGAAGCGTACCCGTTCAAACGTGCGCTTCTCGAAATCCACCATGAGCCGGGTGCCGCGATGGCGCTGGCCGGGTCGCTGCTGTTTTTGATCGGCAATGTTCTGCTCGTGGGGATCAGGTCGAGACGGAGTGAGGATTAGGGGTGGCCGGCCGAGGGCAACGAAGCTCCGTTATGATCAATGCATCCACAAAAACCATCTTGCTCCGCCTTGCCTGGCTATTCCCGATTATCCTTTTTCTTCTCTTTGCCGGCGCTCCGATAAAGGCCGCGGCTGCCGAATACCAGGTCCTCCCCGGAATTGATGTCCTCGCCAAACAACACTTTGCCATTCTGCTCGGTAAACGGATAGGCCTGATCACCAACCAGACCGGTCGCACAGCTGCCGGTGTCAGTACTATTGACGTATTGTCCCACGTGCCGGGGGTACGCTTGACGGCGCTGTTCAGTCCCGAGCACGGCATACGGGGCGAGGTCGATGACAAGCTGGCATCGTCAGTTGACAGTGCAACCGGATTGCCAATTTACAGCCTTTACGGCGCCAGTTGCCGCCCTCTCCCGGATATGTTGCGTGAGGTAGATATGCTGGTATTCGATATTCAGAACATCGGCACCCGTTTTTATACCTACATCGGCACTCTTTCACTGGCCATGCAGGCGGCACAGCGGGCAGGAATTCCGTTTGTGGTGCTTGACCGCCCCAATCCGGTTGGCGGTGTTGACGTCCAGGGTGCGGTGTCGCGGCCCCTATTGTCAAAAACATCGGTACAGCGCACGACACAGCCGGACAACGGCTGCGGAGCCCTTACCAGCATCCACCCGCTTCCCACCCGCCATGGCATGACCGTTGGCGAACTGGCGCGCCTGTTTAACGCGGAATACGGTATCGGCTGCGCTCTGACTGTTATTCCGATGAGCGGCTGGCAGCGCGACATGTATTTTGACGATACCGGCCTTACGTGGGTAAACCCGTCGCCGAATATGAAAGATCTGACCGAGGCGGTGCTATATCCGGGGTTGGGAGTGCTGGAGGCGACCAACCTTTCCGTGGGACGGGGCACGGCGCACCCGTTCGAGATGTATGGTGCTC
>JBAVTM010000567.1:0-6187 GCA_049696195.1 Desulfuromonadaceae bacterium
TGGGCTTCTTCGATGCGGTTATACAGTATCGAATTTTCTATCGCCATGCCGGCCTGATTGGCAAAGAGCTGAAGGAAATGCAGATTTTCACTTGAAATTTCCCGGCCGGAATCCGGATTGTCAACCACGATCATGCCGATGGTGTTTTCGCGGGCTACAAGCGGCACCGCCGCAAATGGTCCGCCGCATAACGGCCTGATAGTGTGGCAGGTCGGGCAGTTTTGGCAGATGGGGTCGTTGGAGTGGCAGAGATTCCTCTCTGACACGATGCGATGGATGAGCGGGCAGGAAGCGTCGATTTCAATGCGTGTCAGGCGAACCTGCATGCAGAATTCCGCGGAGCGCTGCCGCGCAATTATTTCATCACTGATATCCCAGCGGCTCCCGAGGGGATCATCCCCGCCTACTATCTGCAGCCCTTCGGACAGCTGGCGGGTTACACCCAGCATGCCCTGCAGGACGTCGGATTTTTCGTTTCGCAGAAACAGGATGGAGCGCTCGAAGAGAGAGGATGATTGCGTGGTAATGGCGGTAAGGATCAGGTGGGTCAGCTTGTTGATGCGTATCGTGGAAAGCATGGTGTTGCTGAGCTGATACAGAAGCGTCAGCGCTGACAGGCGATTATCGATTTCAGGATGTTGTTGAGAATCATGCACAGTCATGTCTGATCCCGCGGGCCATCATACTGACGGTAATGAATTAAATCCGGCGTTCCTTTTCCTCTGCGGCCATCTTGCAGTCGATGCATTGCGTGGTTACCGGTCTCGCCTTGAGACGGGCTTCACCGATCTCTTCTCCGCAATTGTCGCAAATGCCGAACTCATTGGACTCTATCCGGTCGAGGGCATCCTTGATCTTATTGATCAGCTTACGTTCCCGGTCCCTGATGCGCAGTTCGAAGTTGCGGTCTGACTCCTGAGTGGCCCGGTCGGTCGGGTCGGGAAAGTTCGAAGCATCCGAGGTCATCTCCGTCACGGTCTTGCCCGCCTCGCCCAGTAACGCCCTCATTTCCTCATTCAGGATGTTTTTGAAATAATCCAGTTTTTCCTGTTCCATTGCGCGCTCCTGATTTCAAATAAACTATGAGATTCTAGTGAGAATCGGTAAACAAGTCCAGAAAAAAAACGGCTGCGGTAATCCCGGGGTTGCCGGCTCATTTTACAAAACTATTACATTACCCGCGACGGCTCTCCTGCTATGATACGCGGATAAAATTACTACGGCGGGGGCTCCTATGGTACAGCCACTACAAATTGGAAAACATACCGTTCGCTATCCGCTCATTCAGGGCGGCATGGGCGCCCGGATATCTGCCGGCAGGTTGGCCGGTCATGTTGCAAAATGCGGCGGTGTCGGGCTGGTTGCGGCGGCCGGCATAGCCCTTAATAGCGGGCTCTACGATGGCACGAACTTTTTTAAGGCTGAAACGGAGGCCTTTAAGGCAGAGCTGCGCAAGGCATACGACATTGCTCCCGACGGGATTATCGGCGTCAATGTCATGGTCGCCCTCTCCGATTTTGAACCGCTCGTCAAGGCGGCCATCGAAGGGGGCGCGAAGGTGATCGTCTGCGGAGCCGGCCTCCCGATGGGGCTGCCGGAACTGACCGCCGACCACCCCGATGTGGCGCTGGTGCCGATCGTCTCCTCACTTCGGGCTGCCCAGCTTATCGCCCGCAAGTGGCAGAAAGCCTATCACCGGCTGCCTGATGCGGTCGTGGTGGAAGATCCGGATACGGCGGGCGGGCATCTGGGCGAGAAGATGGAAAAGATCGGCACCGGCGAGTATGATCAGTACGCAACGGTGCGTGATATCAAGGCGTTTTTTCGCGATGAATGCGGGGTCGCCGTACCGGTGATTGCCGCCGGCGGTGTCTGGGATCGGGCGGATCTGGAGCATGCCCTGGCTGAAGGGGCTGACGGAGTCCAGATGGCGAGCCGTTTTGTCTGTACCGAGGAGAGTGATGCCAGTGACGAGTTCAAGCAGCGCTACCTCGACTGTACGAAAGAGGACATCGGCCTGATCATGAGCCCGGCCGGACTGCCGGGGCGGGCCATTTCCGGCAACATCGAGCAGATCCGTCAGTACGATCTTGACCACCACACCCCCTGCCGGATGGGGTGCCTGAAAAAATGTTCCTACAAGGAGTCGGGCGAGCGCTTCTGCATCGTTACCGCCCTTGATCGCGCCCAGCGCGGCGACGTTGAGACCGGCCTCGTCTTCTGCGGGACCAACGCCTGGAAAGCCGACCGGATCACGACCGTGCAGGCGATCTTTGACGAGCTTTTCGGCGACGCTCCGGGAAAATAGCGCCGCTTGCGGCACTGCAGCCCCGGGGAAAAGTGCATTTGATCGGGCGGTGTTATTTTCTGCTTGACTTGTCATCCCCATGTATCTATATTCCATAACTCTTTAAAAATCAGAAGCGGATGGAGATGGCATATGTACGCAGTTATCAAAACAGGTGGAAAGCAATACAAGGTTACCGAAGGCGAATTTCTCAAGGTTGAAAAACTTGAGGGCGAAATCGGCGACAGCATAGAATTCGCCGAAATCCTTATGGTGGGTGGAGAAAAGACGGTCGTGGGCGCACCGCTCGTCGCCGGGGCTTCCGTGACGGCCAAGATTGCCGTACAGGGCAAAGGCAAAAAGGTCCTCGTATTCAAATCCAAACGCCGTAAAGACTCACGCAAACTGCGCGGTCATCGTCAGCACCTGACCGTTCTCAAGATCGAAAAGATTACCGCATAATCTAAGCATAAATATTTTTCCCAGGAGATACGGAAATGGCACATAAGAAAGCTGGTGGCAGTTCAAGGAACGGCAGGGATTCAGGCGGACAGCGTCTCGGCTGCAAGAAATTCGGCGGCGAAACCGTCAAGGCGGGCAACATCATTTACCGTCAACGCGGTACCCAGATCCACCCCGGCAACAACGTCGGCTGCGGCAAGGATTACACCCTGTTCGCCCTGATCGAAGGCGTGGTGGCATTCGAGCGTCTCGGCAAGGATCGCAAGAAGGTATCGGTATACCCGAACTAAGACACCCTGTCATACATCATGCAAAAGGCCCGGAAGAGTATTCTTCCGGGCCTTTTTTATAAACGCGATGCCGCTCCATGCCGTTGTCGTAGCCATTTTACGGGTCCCTGGCCTGCGGCCCGGATGCGCCGATTGGCGGGGCCGTTGAAGCTGTCGGGGATTACCAGCGTGCCGGCCGCTTCCCTCCCTTTGTGTGACCGTTCCTGAACTCCCAGGGGGGCTGCGGGTTCGACTCTCTCCAGAGCCCGGCGCGGCGCGACCGGGCCCCGGTTTCACTGCCGATATATTCAGATACGTACGCCCCCTGCAGATAGCGGCGATACGCCCATGCCATCCCCTCCGACACCATCTCGCGGTTGATGTCCCTCCCGTCATAGCGGATCACCGCGACGGCCCGCTGGTACTGATCGATATCCACAATCTCCGCCGCCACGCGCCGCCCCATGATCTTTTCCTTCAGCGTCTGCCGTGACAGGTCGCCGTACGGCTGTCCCGGACGGTCCGGCTTCTTCGTCTCCGGGGCATCGATGCCGTACAGCCGCACCTTGAGCCGGCTCTTTTCCCGGGTGGCCAACAGCACGGTGTCACCATCGTAGACCGCGCGCACCGTCCCTTCCACCGTTCTGCCGGCGCAGGCGGTGCCGGCCAGGAGCAGGATCTGCAGCAATAGTATGATGCATGACCTCATCAGATCAGCTCCGCGGCATAATTGAACTCGGTTGTGCCGGGGAGCTCCCGTCCCGACTTGAAGGCGGCGATGATTTCGCCCCACCGCTCCCGCGGTTCTTCACTGAGATCGATCACAAACGAGCTGCACCCCATCTGGCGCAATTCCCCATGCCGCGCCGTCAGCGAAAACGGCAGCGCCGAACTGATCGTCTGCAGGCCGTCCTGGCTGGTGACACGGTAGGTCTCTCCCCGGTCTGAACGGAGCGGCGTGTTGGCATGCACGTCCTTGATGCGGATCTTGGTGGTCATGACCGGCAGCGGCCCATAGACCATCATCCGCTGTTCGATGTCGATCCCGGCCGCCAGCAGTTCGGCAAGATTGCCGCGGTCGTCCTCCAGATAGAGTGTTGCCGCCGCGGCGCCAAGCTCCCGCCAGGCGGCCAGCGCCTGGCTGTTCAGCGAGAAGCAGCGGTACCAGGTCGAGATCTGCACCCCCTCGAGGGGGCGCAGCAGTTCGAAATGGGACAGGTTGGCCGCCTCAAAACGGCGGAACCCGGCCTTGTACAGCGCGCGGAGCGTGTCGCGGTACAGCGGCAGCTCACGGTCGAAGAGCATGAACGGGAGCTGCCAGATAACCCGCTCTTCAGAACCGCGCATGCGCGGAACCGCCGTGGTGAGCCCGTGGATGGCCGCCTTCGAGAGCGGCAGCAGCACTGCATCGGCGCCGTTCTGGAGCGAAAAGCGCCACTCTTTCGGATCGGCGACGACAACCGTCAGTGTTTCGCGTGAAGCCGGACGCCGCGGAGCGGACTGCGCGGTTTCGATCTCCCGCAGCGCCCCCTTGCGGGCGGATGCGATCTGCTCGCGGAAAACAGCCGAGGAGGCTTCGCGCAGCTGCCCGTAAAAACGGCGCCGCAGATCCTTGAACAGGGCCGACGGGATCAGCACGGCTGGAAAACCGGGCGCCTCAAGCGACTCAAGCCGGAACGGCGTATCACCGCATTTCGAAAACTGGCCGAATAGAACCGCCTGCATGTCGCCGCTGCGGGCCGGCTCCAGCGGGCCGACCGGGAAGGTGAAGCTGTGGTGAAATCCCGCGACGTCGGCGGAGATGCGGAGCTCTTCTCCCTCCAGCGAAACGGCCAGCCGGCAGGGAAGCCTGTCCCCCTGACCACCCTCAAGCCGGCGCAGGCAGGCGTTGTCGCTCATGGTGTACGCTTCCCGGGAGGAAACCTTGTAGATCGAATCGCCGACGGAGAAACTGAAGGGCGTTTCAACCTCCACCGTGCTCCCGGCCGGGGCCTCCATGCACTTTCTCCGGTTGAGGGTCATCTCGCGCAGGGTCCAGGCCTGGCCGGCCATGTCGCTCTTGGGCTGCGCCCGCAGGCGGTCCCCGACGTAGAGGGGATCCCTGGTTTCAAAGGTCAGGCTCTTCCCCTTGACCGATTTGATCTGGCCGATAAAGCGCCCGGTCCCCCCCTTCTGCCAGGGGTTGGCGATATCATCGGGCTGCTGTGACGCCAGGAAACCCTTCGTCGGCGTGCGGCCGAACGAATATTTCAGGATCCCCTTCGCGGCCGCCAGCGCCTCCCTGTGCGAACCCTCCGGGGCGTCCAGCACGGTGCGGTAGGCTTCTACCACGGTGGCGACGTACTCGGCCGATTTCATCCTCCCCTCGATCTTGAGCGACTTCACCCCCGCCTTGATCAGGTCCGGGAGCAGATCGATCGCCGACAGGTCGCTGGTGGAAAAGTAGTGCCCCTCCTTGCCGCGATGGCTGTAGAGCCGGCGGCAGGGCTGGGCGCAGCGGCCGCGGTTGCCGCTGTGCCCCCCCAGCAGCGACGAGAAGAAGCATTGTCCCGAGATGGAGAAGCAGAGCGCGCCATGGACGAAGCACTCGATCTCGACCGGCGTCGAAGCGGCGATCGCGGCAATTTCGTCGATCGCCAGTTCACGCGCCAGCACGGCCCGCTGGAAACCGAGCTCTTCGAGCATCTTGACACCCGGAGTGTTGTGGATCGTCATCTGGGTCGAGGCGTGGAGCGGAATGGAGGGGAAGTGATTGCGGATCAGCCGCGCCACCGCGAGGTCCTGCAGGATCACGCCGTCGACCCGCATCCCCGCCAGAGCGGCCAGCGTATCGACGAGCTGGGGCAGCTCGTTTTCCTTCACCAGGGTGTTGAGGGTGATGTAAATGCGGCGGTTCTGGCCGTGGGCGTAGGCGAGAATCCGCTCCATCTGGGGCAGCGTGAAATTCTTGGCCCGGGCCCGGGCCGAGAATCCCTGCAGCCCGGCATAGACGGCATCGGCGCCTTTCTCGATCGCGGCGAAGAAGGATTCCAGAGAGCCGGCAGGGGCGAGGAGTTCGGGTTTTGTTTGCGTGGTATTCATGGCTTCCTTATAAACACGAAAGCGCCCCGAAGCGGGGCGCTCTGCTTTTTACCAAAAGAACGTGACTTATGTTTCAGAGAGTGCGCCC
>JBAVTM010000568.1:0-7475 GCA_049696195.1 Desulfuromonadaceae bacterium
CGTATGCTCCGGTGTTTCATCAGATTTCATCGACAGAACGAACCATATAGTACCACTAAATTAGTTCATGAGCCACCCCTGGCTCGGGACAAAAACACTCACCCTGAATCAGCAAAAGAAGAGGGCCGCGCAACATCCAATTGCGCGGCCCTCTCCCCTCTGTTTCAGCAGGCAAAATCGCCGCTCGTTATGCACCGGAAGTTATTTCGTTCAGATTCCTGTTGGCATCATCAAGTTTGTCCTGCAATTTTCTGAGCTCATCGTTGGTATACACAGCCGTCCCCCTCTTTATTTCATGCTGAATCCGATCAATCCTCTCCAGAATCGAATCCCTCTGGCCGCCACAGTTCATCGCCACCAGCAGGCACTCATCCTTTCCGCCCTGCGCTGCAGACTCGGTTTTCGGACTCACCGCACCCTCTTCCGCAAGCACGGGCACCGCCAGTATCATAAGAGCGGCAGCTAACAAAGCAATTCTACGAATTATCCGTTTCATGGCCAACTCCTTAACGTGTAGTCAACTCCCCATGGTCTCACTATAAACTTTATACACACTTATTGCAAGTGAATTTCATTATCGATAGTCATTGATTTGCATCTTAAATAAAAAAAGGGCCACCGTCTTAAACGGTAACCCCCTGTTTTTAGTGGAGCCATTTGTCGGAATCGAACCGACGACCTCATCATTACGAGTGATGTGCTCTACCAACTGAGCTAAAATGGCACTGCTACCCTCCGGTATTTGCGCACCTTCGGAAACTGTGAAATTACCTCAAAGCAGTAGCGACTGTCAATGCCATAAGGCGCGTTGGGTGTAAATTTCTGCTTTACCACCGCACAGATTACGGCTACTATCATGAACCAATTGCATTTCCACTATTCTCCCCAATGGCGTCCCATGATTTTTCGTACAAAACTGATACTCCTGTTGCTCTGCATCACCGCTTTTACCGCTCATGCCGCAAAATCGGCCGGTATCACCCGGCTTGGGTACGCCATCCAGATGGGTGCATTTGCCGATGTGAAAAACGCCGAGCGTTTTACGTCCAGGCTCCAGGCCAAGGGGATTGAAGCGTTCTATTTTCGCAAGGACAACGGCGTGTATGCCGTGCGGTTCGGCGACTTCACAAGCAGGGAAAAAGCCCGTGCAGCCGCGAAGAGACTGGTGTCTGATCAGATGATCAGCAGCTATTACATCGCTCCCCCCAACGAAATCGTCTTCAGCACCCCCAAAGGGCCGGGATGGCAGAAACCGCCACAGGTTGAAATACACAAAACATCCCCTCCGCTCCAGCCGGTCGTCCCGGAAGAGAGTGCCGAAAAACCGGCGCTCAAACCCTCGAAGGACAAAACGGATATGGGGACAATCGCGGCCCGCACCGCCGAACGCTTCGTCGGCATCCCCTATCGCTGGGGTGGCGACAACGTTGTGGAAGGCATGGATTGCAGCGGCTTTGTACGGGCGGTCTATAATCTGTGCGGGCTCAGCATTCCGCGGACCTCGAGCGAACAGTTCAGGGCCGGCGATCAGGTAGCTAAAGAGGATCTGCAGGATGGCGACCTCGTTTTTTTCGGATCTTCTACGAATAAAATAAACCATGTCGGCATTTATGTCGGCGGGGGCAAGTTCGTTCACGCCCCGCGCCGGGGGGAAGAAATCCGGGTGACGGCGGTCAATGAAAGTTATTTCGAGAAGCGTTTTGTAGGAGCACGAAGGTATTTTTAGCAGATTACGGAGAATAAACGTATGGCAATCATCAAGCCCTTCCGGGCACTGCGCCCCCCCAAAGATTTGGCTGAAAGAGTTTCCGCACTTCCATACGACGTGATGAATGTCGAAGAGGCGCGTGCCATGGCGGCCGGAAACCCGAACAGTTTTCTGCATATTTCCCGCCCTGAAATCGATCTGCCGGCAGAGGTTGATCCTCACGATGAACCCGTTTATCTGCAGGGGAAACGTAATCTGGAGGAGTTCATCCGGCGCGGGGTATTGACGCAGGACCGTCACGATTGTTTCTACGTATACCGCCAGCGGATGGGGGGCATCAGCCAGACCGGCCTGGTGGTCTGTGCCAGCGTTGACGACTACCAGACCGGGGTTATCAAGAAGCATGAGCATACCAGGGCCGACAAGGAAGAAGACCGGATCAAACATATCGACCATCTGGATGCCAATGATGAGCCGGTCTTTTACCTCTCACGCTCCTGCTCCGAAGTGGAAGGGATCATCGAGGGAGTCACCAATGGCCCGCCGGAATATGATTTTGTATCGGATGACGGCGTCGGCCACACCGCCTGGATCATCGCCGATCAGACCCTCATCGACCGTTTGATCGTCCTGTTTGCCGCCATCCCGAGGTTGTACGTCGCCGACGGCCACCATCGCAGCGCCGCTGCAGAGCGGGTACGTGAACTGCGGCGCTTGAAGAACCCCGGCCATACCGGCGTTGAGGAGTACAATTCGTTCCTGACGGTTATATTCCCGGAAAACCAGCTCAACATCATGCCCTATAACCGGGCTGTCAAGGACCTGAACGGCCGCACCGTTGCCGAATTTATCTCCCGGGTGGAGGACAGTTTTGAAGTACTCCCCTCCCCGACTCCGGTTATCCCGGCAGACCGCCACTACTTCGGCATGTATCTGGACGGCTGCTGGTTCCGCCTGAATGCCCGGCCGGCGATCGTCAACGAGGAAGACACCGTCGGCAGGCTGGATGTTTCAATTCTGCAGAACGCGCTTCTGGCTCCGCTGCTCGGCATCGGCAACCCGCGCACCGACCAGCGAATCCACTTCGTCGGCGGCATACGCGGTAACGATGAGCTGGTCAAACTTGTCGATTCCGGCGAATACGCCGTGGCATTTGCTCTCCATCCGACCTCCATCCGCGAGCTGATCGAACTGGCCGACAGGGATCAGATCATGCCCCCCAAATCGACCTGGTTCGAACCGAAGCTTCGCAGCGGACTGTTCGTGCATCTCCTTTCCTGACCTGCCACCATCCTCCGCACGTAAAAAGCCCTCCCGGATTTAAATCTTCCGGGAGGGCTTTTTACATTGCCAATTCCCTCTCCATAAGGGAGAAGGAAAAGGTTATCTCTTCATCGCATCATCCATCAGCTTGTAGGCACAGAACTCGCCGCACATCGTACAGGCGCCGTGATCGGCAACCGGCGAATTGGCCCGGTATTCACGGGCCTTGTCAGGGTCCATTGCCAGGGCGAACTGCCCCTCCCAGTCCAGCTTTTTCCGACATTTTGCCATCGCAATATCCTTCGCCATGGCCCCCTTGACCCCCTTGGCAATATCGGCGGCATGGGCGGCGATACGGGTGGCAATGACACCGTCACGCACATCCTGCACATTCGGCAGGCAGAGGTGTTCGGAAGGGGTCACGTAGCAGAGGAAGTCGGCTCCGGCAGCTGCCGCTATGGCGCCGCCGATGGCACAGGTGATGTGGTCGTAACCCGGCGCTATATCGGTCACGAGCGGCCCGAGGACATAGAACGGGGCGCCGTGGCAGAGCCTTTTTTGCAGCTGGATATTGGTCTGAATCTGGTTGAGCGGTACATGTCCCGGCCCCTCGATCATAACCTGTACGCCCGCTTCCTGGGCACGCTGGGTCAACTCTCCCAGCAGGAGCAGCTCATGAATCTGGGCGCGGTCGGTCGCGTCGGCCAGGCAGCCGGGACGAAAACCATCCCCCAGCGACAGGGTCATGTCGTACTCTTTGGTGATCTCCAGCAGCTTGTCAAAATGTTCAAAGAGCGGATTTTCCTTGTTATTGTAGCTCATCCATTCGATCGTGAACGCCCCGCCGCGCGATACAACATCCATCAGGCGCCCCTCGTTCTTCATCCGTTCGACGGTGCCGCGTGTCACGCCGCAATGGACGGTGATGAAATCGACCCCATCCTCGGCGTGCTTGATGATCCCGGCAAAGATGTCGTCAACCGTCATATCGACGATGGCTTTATTCTTGACCCGCACCGCATCGAGAGCGGCCTGATACAGCGGCACGCTGCCGATGCAGGCGTTCGTTTCGGCAATGATCGCCTTCCTGATTTCGTCCACCGGACCGCCGGTGGAAAGGTCCATGATCGCATCAGCACCGTATTTGACGGCAACGCGGGCTTTTTCAATCTCTTTTTCCATATCGGTATCGTCGGAGGAAGAACCGATGTTGGCGTTGACCTTAGTGCGCAGACCGGCTCCGACCGCCAGCGGGGTGCCGTTGGTATGTTTGACGTTGTGGCAGATGACGATGTTACCTGCAGCGATGCCGTCACGGATGAATTCAGGGGTGACACCTTCCGCTGCTGCGGCAGCCTGCATTTTTTCGGTGATGAGCCCTCTTCGGGCGTATTCAAGCTGAGTCATGTGCATAATTCCTTTTAGTAAAGTGCGAATCTGTTTTTATACTCAATAGCGCAGCAGTTCACGTGCCGCCATAAAGTGATTGATCGGGCCATGCCCCTTCCCCAGCGACCGGGCGGTGCGAATGGCGGAGTTGATGAACTGTTTTGACCGTTCAACCGCCGTCAGCAACGGCTCCCCCTGGGCAAGCAGAGCGGCGATCGCCGAAGCATAGCTGCAGCCGGTACCATGGGTGTTGCCGGTGAAGATCCGTTCGGAACTGAAAGCGTGGCACCGGACTCCGTCAAAGAGGATATCGGTGGAAAGCTGTCCAGTCAGATGCCCCCCCTTGATCAGGACGTTGGCCGCCCCCATTGCGTGAAGGTCGACGGCGGCCCGCTCCATATCCGACTCGGTTTGTATCGATCTCTCCAGAAGGCGTTCCGCCTCCGGAACATTGGGGGTCAGCAGATACGCAAGCGGCAGCAGCTGGTCGCTGAATACCTGGACCGCTTCACACTCGAGCAGCGCCCCCCCCCCTTTGGCGACCATAACCGGATCGACCACCATCGGTATGATGACCTTCCGCTCCCCGAGGCGTTCCGCCAACGCCGAAATCATCGCCGGAGTATGCAGCATCCCGGTCTTGATGACATCGATCGGAATATCGGACAACACGGCGTCAAGCTGGTCAAGCATGAAGCTTGGCGGCAGACCGTGGATAGAGGAGACACCGCGGGTATTCTGGGCGGTCAGCGCGGTCAGCACGGTGGCGGCGTAACTCCCCAGCAGGGTGATCGTCTTGGTATCGGCCTGGATACCGGCCCCGCCCCCCGAATCACTTCCGGCAACACTCAACACGGTTCCGCGCGGAAACGGGCGGACACGATTAAACAGCAATGCAAGTTCCGCAGCCGCAACGCCCGGTCGCGGACTCGAAAACACCGATGAGATCACGGCCAGAGCATCGGCACCCGCCTCGATCACCCGGCAGGCGTTACCGACCGTTATCCCGCCGATAGCAACGATCGGGATCTTTACACTGCCGCGGATCGATGCCAGCCCCTCAACTCCCGGGAGATGAGAAACTATTTTGCTCCCGGTCGGGGACATCGCGCCGAAACCGATATAGTCTGCGCCATCCCGCTCTGCATGCAGCGCTTCTTCCAGATTGTGAGTCGACCTGCCGATAATTTTATTCGGCCCGAGCAGTGCCCTGGCCTCGGCAACTTCGCCATCATCCTGTCCCAGATGTACGCCATCCGCATCAAGCTCTTTGGCCAGCCGCAGGTCATCGTTGACAATGAACGTCGTTCCAAAGAGGACACAGAGCCGTTTCAGTTCGCCCCCTTCCGCCAAACGCTCACCGTACTCCTTCCCTTTGGCACGGTACTGCAGGGTCGAGACCCCGCCCCGAAGGGCCTGCCCGACCCTGTCCAGAAGGTCGTCCCCCTGATCGGTAATCAGGTAGACCCCCGAAATATCGGGCGGCTCCGAAGCATTATTGACAACGAGGCGAAATGGTCTGGCATCACTCACTGCTGTTGTTCCTCGCACAAAAAAACCGCACTGACGTACGACATCAGGCGGCTGGATATATCGAATACATCCCGCAAGCCGCTTTCCTACGCCGGAATTACCCGGTTCAGGTGCAAAGGGTTCCCGCTCTGCAGAATGAATCTTCAGCAGCAGACGGATCTCAGTTCTAATGAACTCCCCCAGGGCCTTGTTGGATTGCTACAATACTGCAATGGAGCGGCAATGTCAATCTGTACAACCATTTCCCCACCAATATGATCTATTCATTTGTGTGCCTCATGTGCAACTCGTTTTTTCTTTGTTTTTTTTATCCGGACAATCTTTTTCTTCACAACATGAGCAGCTTTTTTCTTGCGGACACTCTTTTTCAGAGTCTGTGGCTTGAATTTGATGCTGCTGAGAAGCAGTTGCGGTTCCGCTAACGCAGGATCTGCCTTCTTGGACGCTTCCAGCATTTCGCGAGATTCCGAAAGTCTCCCGGTTTTCATGTAGGTTCGCCCCAAGGCCAAAAGCATTCTGGCATTATCGGGCTGTCGCTCAATTGATTTTTTATATTCAGAGACGGCCAAGTCATATTCTTTCTTGAACTCGTAAACGATCCCCAAACGGTAGTGGCGTTGGGGATCGTCAGGCGCCTTATCCAGCCACTCTTTTACGAGTGTAGTAAGGTCATCGTAACGCTTTTGTTTAACATACTGGTTTATCAAAGCATTACGGGCCGCCTCATCCTCACTGTCCAGCCTGAGAACTTCCTTGTAATGGTATTCAGCCTTTGCAGATTGATGCCCCTGCGCAAATATTCTTGCCAGCTCCCGGTGCCCCTCAATATTGTTTAAATCGAGCTTAACCGCCTTTTCATACTCGCTCACAGCATTTTTAAGCTCTTTCATCCGGTCATATACTCGCCCCAGGCTAAGGTGATACAAGGGATTGTCCTCCCTGAGTCGTATCAACTCGCGGTACTGAGCGGCTGCTTCCGTGAAACTGCCACGCCAGGTAAATATATCTGCCAGTCTGCGATGAGCATTGACATTGCCTGGGTCCTGATTGATGGCCAATCGGTAGGCGGAAATTGCCTCATCTAGTTTACCGCTACGCTCATGGAGCAGACCAAAATCATAGAACACAGCGCCATCTTTGAAGCCTGTCTTGATGAGAGACGTAAACGTTACCAATGCGTCGTCATCACGACCGGCTGACATTTGGGATCTTCCCAGTTTATGCTGAACATTCGGCCAGTCAGGACGACCATTGAGTGCCGTCTGATAGGCACTGATGGCCTGGCCGTACTCCCGAGCCTTGATGTATTCATCGCCTTTTCGGGCAAAATCTTCAGGATTGATAGTGACATCAACTCCAGCCAGAAGAAATTCCTTGCGTGCGGTCTCCCTCTCACCCTTCTCCATCAGCGCCTCTGCCAACAGTCGGTGCCCTTCCTTGTCCGATGGATTGTCGCGAGCGTATAGCCGCAGCTCTTTAATCGCCCGATCAAGTAGCCCGGACTTCCGATAAACATCGGCAAGCCCCAGCAAGTACTTTACTTCTTTGGGCTTTAGCGCCTTCAATCGAATAAACGCTTCTC
>JBAVTM010000569.1:0-3590 GCA_049696195.1 Desulfuromonadaceae bacterium
CGTACCGCGACGCCGTTCTCCACCTGTTTCAGAATCCAGGACTGGTCGCCGTCGACGGTGCTGGAGGACATTTCCACCCCGCGGTTGATCGGGCCGGGATGCATGACCATCGCATCCGGCTTGGCCAGCTTGAGGTTGGTCGGGTTCAGGCCGAAGTAGCGGGAATACTCGCGGGCATTCGGCATCAGGGTCTTGCCCTGGCGCTCCTGCTGAATGCGCAGCATCATGACCACATCGGCATCAGCAAGCGCCTCGTTCATCGTGGCGCAGACAGTGACATCACCCAGCCTCTCCACTCCCGGCGGCATCATGGTCGGCGGGCCGGACAGAAACACCTTTGACCCGAGCTTGGTCAGCCCCTGGATGTTGGAACGGGCGACGCGGCTGTGCGTTATATCGCCGACAATCGCGACTTTCAGGCCGTCCAGCCGTCCGAAACGATCCTTCATGGTCAGCATGTCCAGCAGACCTTGCGAGGGATGTTCGTGAGCTCCGTCGCCGGCGTTGATGATCGAGCAGTTTACCTTGTTCGCCAGAAAATAGTGCGCGCCCGAAACGGCATGGCGCATGACGATGATGTCGGGCTTCATCGCCAGCAGGTTCAAGGCCGTGTCGGCCAGAGTTTCACCCTTGGTGGCCGAACTACTGGAGGGGGTGATGTTGACGGTATCGGCTGAAAGCCGCTTTCCGGCAATCTCGAAGGAGGTGCGGGTGCGGGTAGACGCTTCGTAGAACAGGTTGATAATCGTCTTGCCGCGCAGTGTCGGGACCTTCTTGATCTCACGGCTGTTGATCTCCCGCATGTTCTCAGCGGTTGAGATCAGAAGTTCAATATCCTCTTTCGACAGGTCCCGCAGGGCGATAATGTGCTTGTGCTTGAACTCGGCCATATCAGTTAACCCTCCCCTATTTTTCGAGTACCACTTCAATCGGCTGGTTTGCTCCGTCAAAAACAACCTGGACGTTCTCTTTCTGGCTGGTCGGCACGTTGCGCCCCACAAAATCCGCACGGATCGGCAGTTCACGGTGTCCCCGGTCAATCAGCACCGCCAGCTGAATCGACTGGGGGCGTCCGAAATCCATCAGTGCATCCATGGCGGCCCTGATCGTGCGGCCGGTGTACAGTACGTCATCGACCAGAATCACCTTCTTTGCTTCCAGGGAAAACGGGATGTCGGTCTTGCCAACCGGGTGGTGCGGCAGCTGGCCGGAGCAATCATCGCGATAGAGGGTAATATCTACCGCGCCCACCGGAACGGCGCCCCCCTCGATGACGCTGATCTGCTGTGCAATCCCGTCAGCCAGAAATGCGCCCCCGGAACGGATCCCGATCAGTACGATATCGGCAACCCCTTTGTTGCGTTCAAGAATTTCGTGAGCGATGCGCGTCAAGGCCCGCTTGATTCCTGCGCCATCCATAAGTACGGTTTGTTCAGCAGCCATCAGACCGCCTCCTTTGCAAACTGAATGTTTGCACTCTTTTTAAAGCCGGGCACAAAAAAAGAGCCTCCCCGCGCCACGCGGCAAGACCCTTCTGGTATGATTTCGGTGTATCCATGGTGTCGCCTTTGCTAGTCTCTCGGACTAAATTAAAAGGGGGTGTATGTAGTGCCGGTACTCTACCATCCAATACGCGAGCCGGTCAAGCACGATTTCAAAATTTTATTTGCATGACGGTTATGAGTTTTCCGTGACGCGGGTTTTGCTCTCTGAAGCGGCCTCCATAAAAGTCTCCACCATCTGCAGGCACTGTTCTTCTCCCACAGACCCCATCAGGCAGATCTGAATGATGTTTCTCTCCAGCAGATAGCCGCTCCGGTAGCTAAGCAGCCTCCCCCGTTGCTCCATGGCTTCGCCGAGGCGCAGGGAAGATATCTGTTCCGGCAGAACGACACTTATTACTGCCGGCGAGGCATGACGGGCAGACCCCATGAGAGCAAAGCCGGCATCTGCCAGACGCCCGCGCAGCGTGTCGCTCAGCAGGCGGATAGCTTCGAAGCGCTGTTCCGCCTGTAAATCCAGCAGCGCCTGGCGCAAGGCCGACATCAGGTTGGAGGAGTGGGTGAAAGGAGTCCCTTCTTTTTCGCGGTAATAGCCGAGATCCAGATAGCGCGGCAACCGTCTGTCGGCGGCGACCGGGTGATTGCTGAACACCAGGCTTACCCCCGGCAAAGCGGCCAGGCCCTTGCCGCTGACACTGCTGGCCAGAAATACGCGCCGCAGATCGACCGGGACGGTGCCGAGAGAGCTGGTGCAATCAAGACAGAGTTTGACCTGACGCCGACTGCAGAGCGACTCCAGGCCTGCCAGATCGTTCAGCACCCCGGTGGAGGTCTCGCAGTGCACGGACCAGAGCCAGGCCAGTTCCGGCTGTGATGCCATAATGCCTTCCACGACCTGCAGATCGTACGGGTCGCCCCAATCG
Source organism: Desulfuromonadaceae bacterium (assembly GCA_049696195.1). GTDB lineage: Bacteria > Desulfobacterota > Desulfuromonadia > Geobacterales > Pseudopelobacteraceae > JACRCG01. Next base: position 2,426 of record JBAVTM010000569.1, read on the forward strand.
AAACGGAGCACTTCGAAGTCAAGCCCCATCCTGCCGGCATGGTCGATCAGCCGGTCGCCGAACTCACCGTTAGTGAGAACCAGACCTCGCCCTTGCAGCAGCGTGAGCTGGGCGGCAACTACGTCATTCCCGAGGGTACCGCTCCCCAGCAGTAGCTCCACCGCGGCCGCACCGGTCAGAGCGGAGAGCCGCTCCTTTACATCAGCAACCATCGCCAGAAATGGCGCGCTGCGGTGCGAGACCGGCGGCCGGGATACCGCCCGCTGCACCGCAGCACTGATCTCCACCGGCCCCGGCATGAAACTGACCGGTGGCGGCAGCTCCAGACAAGGCGCGCCCAGGCGGGCAAACAGCTGCTGAGCGGTCGGGAGCGTCAGGTACATCGGTTGATAGCGGGCCTTCATCGAGCCGACCGGCCCGGCAAACGGCACAAACCCCATCCGGGCATACAGCCGGGTCTGGCTTAAGGTTCCCGAGATAACGGCCAGGTTATGGCCACGCTTTACCCCCTCACCGACGGCGAACCTGAGCAGGCGGGCGAACACACCCGGCTTGCGGTAGTCCGGCTCCACTGCCAACAGCCGGAATTCGCAGACAGCCGCGCCCTGCGGCAGATACGAATCCAGCTCCGCCACCTTGTCATCCAGGGAGAAAGGCCGCCTGGAGCGCATCGCCATCATCCCCACCAGCCGCTGACCATCAAGACAGAGAAAATAACTATTCTCGTCATGGAACCTGTCCACCAGCACCTTCTGGTCGTTGGGGGGGTGCTGGGGGATCTCTTCCACAAAAGTCCGGTAGTTGAGGCGATGAATCTGTTCAAACTCTTCAGCCTCGGAGGCAACCTTGAAATTCAGCCGGGCATATGGCATGGGCTACTCCTCTGCAGCAGATTTTTCAAACGCATGACGAATATTGGCGCGATGGGCATACAGGACAAGCAGGGCCAGCAGACAATAGAGGGTAAACTCCGGCACAGGCAGCGGCGCGCCCCCCCGAAGCAGCAGGAACGCCAGCAGGAGCGGCGTGCAGGCAAGTGCGGCCAGACCGGTCACGGTCGTGCGCCGAAGCAAGGGGTAGAGCAGCGCACAGAATGCCAGACCCAGCAGCATAAGCTGCGGGTAAAGCAAAAGCATGCCTCCGGCATACGTGGCAAACCCCTTGC
>JBAVTM010000570.1:0-4943 GCA_049696195.1 Desulfuromonadaceae bacterium
GAACAATATCATCAGAAACAAGACCACCAGCATCCATAACGGATTTAGCCGCATTACCCAGAGGAGTTTTGGCCTTTACAGCAGATCTCAACATATCACCGGTTGATATCTGCGGGATACCGTAACGTTCAACAATGAACTGAGCCTGAGTTCCTTTTCCAGAACCAGGAGGACCAAAGAGAAGAACGTTCACCCTTATCGCCTCCCCTTAATGCGAACACCCTTAAGAAAGCCCTCGTAGTTTCGGGTAATGAGGTGAGACTCAATTTGAGAAACAGTATCCATTCCGACACCCACTGCAATCAAAAGCGCCGTTCCGCCGAAATAAAAGGGCAGGTTAAACTTCCCGATCAATATAGAAGGCAACACGCACACCAAAGAGATATAAACTGCACCGGCAAAAGTAAGCCTGGTTAATACCGTATCGATAAAATCAGAAGTTTCTTTGCCTGGGCGAATCCCGGGGATGTAACCACCCTGCTTTTTAATGTTTTCAGCTACATCAATAGGGTTAAAAGTCACAGCCGTGTAGAAGTAACAGAAGAACACGATAAATGCAACGAAAAAGATATTATAAATTAGTTTACCGGGAGATAAGCTTTTTGCTGCATCCTGAACCCAGGGTATATTGATGAAATTAGCAATAGTAGCCGGGAACATAATAATAGATGAGGCAAATATAGGCGGGATCACGCCAGCCATATTGATCTTTAATGGCAAATGCGACGTCTGTGCATTAAACGTTTTAAGCCCAACCACCCTCTTGGCATAATGAATTGACAATCGCCTCTGACCACGCTCTACAAAAACAATCACTGCAATGACTACAAACATGATCGCCAAAACAAAAATAAGAACAAAAAGGGAAAGTTGACCGGCATTTACAAGTTTGGCAGTATTATAAAGTGCTTTGGGGATGTTAACAACAATCCCGGCAAAAATAATCAAAGAGATACCATTACCGATTCCCTTTTCAGACATTTGTTCACCGAGCCACATGACAAAGGCGGTACCGGCCGTCAACGTTATAACAGTCAAAACCCTGAAGCCCCATCCGGGACTCGGCACGACCAACTCGCCAGCAGGCCCACGCATGCTCTCAAGTCCTACCGCTACGCCCATACCCTGAACGATACTTAAAACCACAGTACCATAACGGGTATATTGTATGATTTTCTTTCGTCCCGACTCACCCTCTTTGGACAGTTTCTCAATAGCAGGAACTACTACAGTAAGAAGCTGGAAAATGATTGACGATGAAATGTATGGCATAATGCCGAGCGCAAATACGGTCAAACGCTCTAATGCCCCTCCTGAAAACATATCAAAAAGGCCCAGCAGAGTTCCTTGAGACTGTTTAAAAAAATGGGCTAACGCAATTCTATCTATTCCAGGAGTTGGTATGTGACAACCAACACGATATACGGCAAGCATCCCCAAGGAAAACAAGACGCGCTTTTTCAACTCAGGAATCTTGAATATATTCTGGAGAGCTTCAAACACTATGCAATCTCCTCAACGCTACCACCAGCAGCTATGATTTTATCCTTTGCAGACTGACTAAACTTATTCGCAGAGACCTTCAAAGATTTGGTGATGTCACCATTACCAAGAATCTTGACGGCAAAACGATCGGATTTAACCAAACCTTTGGATATAAGTGACATAACGTCAATGACAGAGTCGGGTTCAAAAACATCCAACTGACTGATGTTCACAAGAGAATACACAACGCGGTCCAGTGGTGTGAATCCGCGCTTTGGTAAACGACGCTGTAACGGCATCTGTCCACCCTCAAAGCCGGCCTTTATACTTCCCCCTGAACGGGCTTTCTGGCCCTTATGACCTTTGGTTGCGGTTTTACCGTGACCTGAACCGGTACCACGACCAATACGTTTTCTGTTTTTTGTTGAGCCGATAGAAGGTCTCAGATTATTAAGTTCCATGAAAGTAAACCCCTTTATCTATTCAACGGTCAATAGATGACCAACTTTATTGATCATACCCCTGATTTGCGGGCTGTCTTGACGCTGAACTGTCTGATTTAACTTGGACAGACCAAGGCCAGCAACTACAGCACGGTGTTTTTTAGGAGTACATATAGTGCTTTTTGTGAGTGTTATCTTAAGCAAACTGCTCATAATTAGTTCCCCGCATAAAAAATTATTCTGTAATACCACGACGAGCGGCTATCTCTTCTGGAGTCTTAAGACGTTGAAGGCCCTGAAAAGCAGCTTTAATAACGTTGTGAGGATTATTAGAACCTAAACATTTCGAGAGAATATTATTGATGCCCGCCGCCTCAAAAATTGCTCGTGCAGCTCCACCGGCAATAACGCCGGTACCAGCAGAAGCAGGTTTCATTAGAAGACGGCCAGCTCCAAATTTACCTTCAATTTCAAAAGGTATAGTCTGGCTTGAATTTACGGGAACCTTAATAAGGTTCTTTTTCGCCTGTTCTACGCCTTTCCTGATCGCCTCAGGGACCTCATTTGCCTTACCAAGTCCGTAGCCAACATACCCGTTGCCGTCACCAACAACTATTAATGCTGAGAAACTGAAGCGGCGGCCACCTTTGACAACCTTGGCAACACGGCTGATATGAACAACTCTGTCATTAAGATTTAGTTCTGCTGGATTAATCCTACTCAAAGAAAACCTCCCGTACGCTTAAAAGTTCAACCCGGATTCGCGGGCTGAATCAGCGAGCGCTTTGATCCTGCCGTGATAGAGAAAACCGTTACGGTCAAAAACAACCGACGAAACACCTTTTGCAAGAGCAAGCCTGGCGACTTCCTTACCCACAAGTGTTGCCGCTGCAATATTTCCGGTATTAGAAAGATCCTGTGCTGCCTCTGATAATGTAGAAGCGGCAACTAGTGTTGTACCATTCGTATCATCAATTATCTGCGCATAAATATGACGCGCACTCTTGAATACGTTAAGACGCGGACGTTCGGTTGTACCGCGGACTTTTTTTCTGACTCGAACTTGACGTTTAAGTCGAGTAATTGTTTTAATAGCTGTCTTAGCCACAATATCTCCTTATAAAGACTATTTCTTGCCGGTTTTGCCAGCTTTTCTCAGGATAGTCTCGTCAGCATACTTGATCCCTTTGCCCTTATAAGGCTCCGGGCTACGGAATGATCTGATCTTTGCAGCTGTCTGACCAACAAGCTCTTTATCAAAACCTTTAACAGCCAACTTTGTCATTTTTTCTACGTCGATGGATATTCCGTCGGGAATCGGAAAATTTACAGGATGGGAATAACCGAGAGCAAGAACCAGTTCCTTGCCTTTAACTTCAGCACGGTATCCGACCCCGTTAATCTCAAGGTCTCTCTGGAAACCCTTGGTAACTCCAACAACCATGTTATTGATCAATGTACGTGTAAGGCCATGAGCAGAACGTGCGGCAGTTGAATCATCGCACCGTGTTACTTCAATAGCGGTATCACGAATATCAAGTGACACTACAGTCATAATCTGACGTGTTAAAGCGCCGTTCGGGCCTTGAACTGACAGGACTGAATCAGAGAAAGAAATCTTAACACCCTTTGGTATCTCAATTGGCAATTTACCTATTCTGGACATCTAAAAGTACTCCTTGTCGCTATTATTACCAGACAGTGCAGATCAACTCGCCGCCGACACCAGACTTACGAGCAACATTATCAGTAATGATACCCTTTGATGTGGAAAGAATTGCTATTCCAAGTCCGCTTTTCACCAGAGGAATGTCCTCCGACTTGACATAAACTCTACCACCCGGCTTGCTTACACGCTTGATCTCATTTATTACGCTATCTTTCTCATCAATGTACTTCAAGTAAACACGCAGAACACCCTGAAGATTATCAGAGATAACCTTATAGTTTTTAATAAAGCCTTCTTGCTTTAATACATTAGCAATACTGACTTTCATATTGGATGATGGAATGTCTACTTTTTGGTGCTTTACCATATTAGCATTTCTAATTCTGGTAAGCATATCAGCAATCGGGTCTGTCATGGACATCGTGAATGTGCTCCTGTCTCTTTATCTATATGTAACTTTTAGTTACCAGCTCGATTTTATCACGCCGGGAATCTGGCCAGACGAGGCATACTTGCGCAGACAAATTCTGCACATCTCGAACTTGCGATAAAACGCTTTTGGACGACCGCAGACCGGACAACGATTGTGCTGCCGAACCTTAAACTTAGGTGCACGTTGAGACTTAATTATCATTGATACTTTTGCCACAGAATCCTCCAGATATCTTAGTTCCTGAACGGCATGCCCAGGTACTTGAGAAGTGCTTTGCCTTCTTCGTCTGTTTTAGCACTTGTTACAATAGTGATATTCATCCCTTTTATCTTATCAACAGCGTCATAGTTGATTTCGGGGAAAATAAGCTGATCCTTGATACCGAGAGTATAATTCCCCTTGCCGTCAAAAGCTTTGCCAGACACACCTTTAAAGTCGCGAACCCTGGCAAGAGAAACATTGATCAAGCGATCAAGAAATTCATACATACGATCACGACGGAGAGTTACCATACAACCGATCGGCATACCTTCGCGAAGTTTAAATGTTGCAATGGACTTCTTGGCTTTGGTGATTACGGATTTTTGTCCGGTAATCAAACCAAGCTCGGTTGTCGCAGAATCAAGAATTTTAACGTTCTGGATCGCTTCGCCCAAACCCATATTAACAACAATTTTTTTGATCTGTGGAACTTCCATAGAAGACTTGTAACTGAAGTCATTACGAAGCTTGGGAACAATTTCTGATGAATATATATCTTTTAAACGAGACATTAGATAAATCCCTCCAAAGTAATTCTAGAGCGTAGTGCCACACTTAACACACACGCGTTGTTTTTCGCCATTTTCCAAAAGTTTCTTGCTGGTTCTTACAGGTTTGGAGCACTTCGAGCAATATGGCATAACATTGGAGA
>JBAVTM010000571.1:0-7893 GCA_049696195.1 Desulfuromonadaceae bacterium
AGGGCGACGAACATGATCACGCCGACCACGGCGATGATCGTGTACTGGCGTTTCATGTAGGCGCCGGCCCCTTCCTGAATCGCTGCGGCGATCTGCTTCATCCGGTCATTGCCCTGGGGCAGAGCCAGAATCCAGCTTGCTGTGATCAGGCCGTAGGCAACGGCTGCTGCGGCACAGGCCAGGGCAAAAACAACTGCATACTGTTCCATTTTTCATTTCCTCCTGTTAATATGAATAGCCAATAGGTGGCATTCGTGCGGTATGACCCACAAGCGGTAGATAGTTAATGGAATGCCCTGTTTTTGTCAAGTCTAAATCCGCTCGTATTCACCATCCACTCTATTCGTTAGTGCTCTTTCAAACTGCAGCTGCAGATACTTGTCAACCGAATCTACACGTGATATATCTGCGTCGTGATTATATGGAGACAGGAGAACTTTTGTATGAACTATATGAATATCACGATGCTTTTGCTGGTGTCATCTCTGGCCGGATGCGCCTCACAGAGTTCACTTGATAATGCCCGCAATGATATCGACTCGATAAAAACCCGTCTTTTTTCCATGGACAGGGATCTTGCCGGCGTCCGTGAAGAATCAAAAGCCACTGCCGGTGCTATCGAAAAGGGCTTCAAGGCAGATGTATCCGTCGTCCGGAAAATGTCGGCTGACATTCAGGCCACGATTGACAGCACCAAAAGTGAAATGCAGGCGCTGAACGGCAAGCTTGACGATGTTGCCCTTGCCGTAAAAAAACCTGCCGAGGATCTGGCCCGATACCGCGAGGATGCCGACAAACGCATCGTTGCCCTGGAGGATCGCATCCTGAAACAGCAGGTACTCCTCGATACTCTCTCGAAAAAAATGGCGGAAACGGCCAGAACAACAAAGGAAGAAGTAGCTTCTTCCCCCGATTCGCTTTATTTGAAGGGGCTTGATTCGCTTAAGGCGGGTGATGCTGCCACGGCGCGGGAGCTGTTTACTAAATTTCTCGACCAGAACCCGAAGCATGAACTGGCAGCCAATGCTCACTACTGGATTGGTGAAACCTACTACAGCGAAAAAAACTATGAATCGGCGATCCTGTCTTATCAGGAGGTCATTAAAAAATATCCCGGCCGGGAGAAGGTCGTTGCCGCCATGCTGAAGCAGGCTATGGCTTTCGAAGCTATCAAAGATACAAAGAGCGCCAAATATGTTTTGAAGAAACTGATAGAGGGTTTTCCAAAAAGTGAGGAAGCCAAGAGGGGTAAGGACATGCTGAAGCAAATCAAATAGGCACTTTATCCCATCTGATAAAAGACGACAAAGGGCGGCACCGAATATTCGGGCCGCCCTTTTTTAGATGGAAAACGCCGTTAAAATCACAGCACCCCTTTTGTTGACATGACCCCCTCCACACGGGGGTCAAGCTGGCTGGCGCTGTCCAGCGCCCGGGCAAAAGCCTTGAAGCAGGCTTCAATGATGTGGTGAACATTATCGCCATACATGACGTTGATATGCAGGTTGAGGCCGCAGTGGTTGACAAATGCCTGGAAGAACTCCCGGGCCAGCTCTACGTCGAACTCGCCGATCTTCACTTTCGGCAGGGATACATGGTACACGAGGTATGGCCTCCCGGAAATGTCGACGGCCACGCTGGCCAACGTCTCATCCATCGGCACGGTAGCCTGCCCATAGCGGCGGATCCCGTTTTTCTCTCCCAGCGCCTGCTTGAATGCTTCACCCAGAACAATGCCGATATCTTCAACCGTATGGTGAAAGTCGATATCGATGTCGCCGCACGCCTCGACGTCCAGGTCAAAAAGACCGTGGCGGGCAAAAAGGTTGAGCATGTGATCGAGAAACGGCACCGACGTGCAGATGGCGGCTTTTCCCGAACCATCAATCGTCAGTGACAGCTTTATTCTGGTTTCTTTCGTGATCCGTTCAATAGCTGCAGTGCGTGACATGTTCTCCTCCAGGGGTTACATTAACCGATTTCTGCCATAGCGGCCAGCGTTGCTTTCATTTCTTCTCTTGTTCCAATCGAAATTCTCAGGCCGTGCGCCAGCAGCGGGTCGGAGAGGAGGCGCACAAGGATTTTCCGGTCGTACAGGCCGTCATATACCCGTTTGCCGTTCCTGTCCGGAGGGGATGCAAACACGAAATTTGCCTGCGACGGTATGACGTGAAAGCCGATCGCCGTCAGTTCCCGGGAGAACCATTCGCGGGTTTCAATGATCTTGCGGCAGGATTCACGGAAATAGGGCTGGTCCTGCAGGGCGGCAACACATGCCGCCTGTGCCAGTCTATCGAGGTTGTAGTGGTCGCGGATCTTGTCCAGAGCGGCAATGATTTCAGGACGGGCAATCGCCAGTCCCAGGCGCATGCCGGCCAGTGCGTAACTTTTCGACAGTGTGCGGGTTACGACAATATTTTCGTACTTCTTCACCAGTTCGAGGGCGTTCCAATCGGCAAAGTCGGCGTACGCCTCGTCGATCACCAGCAGGCCGCCGCAATTCCGGGCAAGCTCCTCGATATATGCGGGCGAAAACGCGAAGCCAAGGGGCGAATTGGGGGTGGTCAGGAAGAATACCTTGCCGTGATAATGCTCGGGGAATGCTTCAATGGTGAACGAGTCTGTCAGGCCGTAGCTGCAGACGACCGCACCCTGAATTTCGGCCAGCGTCGAGTAATAGGAATAGGACGGATGGACATAGCCGACATCCTGCCCCTCTCCGGCACAGGCTCTGATCAGGTTGTTGAGTACCTCGTCGGAACCGTTGGCCATGATGATCCAGGACGGATCGAAACCGTACAGTTCTCCGGCGACCTCCCGCAGTCTCCGGCTGGAGGCGCTCGGGTATGTGCGCAGCGAGGCTCCGTCACTTCCGACCTCCGCCAGAATCGCTTCGACAACTTTGGGCGAAGGGGGGTAGGGGTTTTCGTTGGTGTTGAGCTTGATCCAGGAGGCGACGTCGTCCGGCTGAAAACCGGGGATGTAGCCGTTCATTGAAGATATGTTAGGCCGTAGATACGTCACGCTATTTCTCCTGTCGGATAGTTACCGACCTGCCATGTGCTTCCAGTCCTTCCAGTTCGGCGATTCTGACGATGTCGTCGCCCAGTCGCTGCAGCCCCCCCTTTGAGAAATAGACGATCGAGGACTTTTTGACGAAGTCATCCACCGAGAGCGGCGAGAAGAAGCGGGATGTGCCGCCGGTCGGCAGGGTGTGGTTCGGCCCTGCCAGGTAATCACCGGCCGCCTCGGGAGTCCAGTGTCCCATGAAGATCGCGCCGGCGTTGGTAATTTGCGACAAAATGGCGAACGGATCGGCGACAGCCAGTTCCAGATGCTCGGGTGCAATGCGGTTGGAGAAGGCGATCACCTTCTCCAGCGAATCGGCGACAATGATCGCCCCGTATTTTTCCCAGGAGGCGCGGGCGATCGTTTCGCGGGACAGCTTTGTCAGCTGCAGCTCTACTTCAGCGGCCACTTTTTCCGCAAATGAACGATTCGTCGTTATCAGGATCGATGACGCCAGCTCATCATGCTCCGCCTGGGAAAGGAGGTCGGCGGCGATGTGGGCAGGGTTGCCGCTGCCGTCATTAATCACCAGAATCTCGCTCGGCCCGGCGATCATGTCGATGCCGACCTGTCCGAACACCAGTTTCTTGGCGGTGGCCACATAGATGTTGCCCGGCCCGGTGATCTTGTCGACCCGCGGGATCGTTGCCGTGCCGTATGCAAGAGCCGCAACAGCCTGCGCTCCGCCGATCCGGAAGATGCGGTGGACACCGGAGAGGCTGGCGGCGACGAGGACATGCGGGCTGATCTCCCCACCAGGGGAGGGGGCCACCATGATGATTTCACCTACCCCGGCAACCTTGGCCGGAACGGCATTCATAATGACGCTGGAGGGATAACTGGCCTTCCCCCCGGGAACATAGATGCCGACCCGCGACAGGGGTGTAACCTTCTGTCCCAGCATGATGTCCGGCTCTTCGGTGGAAAGCCAGGTCTGCTGCTTCTGCTTCTCGTGGAAGCGGGTGACCCGCTCAACGGCTAACAGGAGGGCTGCGACCTCTTCTGCAGATACTGCCGCAAATGCCGCCTCGATTTCCGCAGGGGTGACCTCCAGATCCTGCACCGATGCGGCTTCGAGTCTGTCAAAGCGGCGGGTCAGTTCCAGCACCGCTTCATCACCACGCTGCCGGACATCGGCGATGATATCAAGCACGGTCTGTTCAACTTCGCGCCCGGACTCTTCTCCGCGCGAAAGGATGGCGTCGAATTTCTGCGTGAAACCGGAATCATTGATGTCGATAAAAAGCATGATGTACCCTGTTCAGTGCGACTGGAGCACCCGCTCCAACCCCTGGATGATGTGTGAAATGCGGTCGTTCTTTGTTTTCAGGCTGGCCCGGTTGACGATCAGGCGGGTGGTAATCTCGGCGATCGTTTCAACCTCGACCAGTCCGTTCTGTCGCATCGTCTCGCCGGTTGAAACCAGATCGACGATCCGGTCGGAGAGGCCGACCAGCGGCGCCAGTTCGATCGAACCGTAGAGCTTGATGATCTCAACCTGCACCCCTTTGGCGGCAAAATAGTTTTCGGTCACGTGCGGGTATTTGGTTGCGACCCGGATATGTGACCAGCAGGAGGGGTCGTCAGCCATTGCCCGATCGGCCGGTTCGGCGACCATCATGCGACAGTAGCCGAACTTCAGGTCGAGCGGTTCATAGACATCCTTGCACTGCTCCATCAGCGTGTCCTTGCCGACAATGCCAAGATCCGCGCTGCCGTATTCCACATAGGTCGGGACGTCGGTAGCCCGCACAATCATATAGCGAATCATCTGCTCCTGATTTTCGAAGATCAGTTTGCGAGAATCGGAGAGCAGTTCGCGGCAGTCGATGCCGATCCGGCCGAACAGCTCGACCGATTCTTCCAGGATCCGTCCCTTCGGGATGGCAATAGTAATCCAGTCACTCATTCCTTTACTCTCACGATATCCGCACCCAGCGCGGCAAATTTTTTCTCGATCGACTCATACCCGCGGTCCAGATGGTAGATGCGGGTGACTTCGGTGGTGCCTTCCGCTGCCAGTCCGGCAAGGATCAGCGAGGCCGAAGCCCGCAGGTCGGTGGCCATGACCGGAGCGCCGGACAGTTTTTTTACACCCTTGACCGTTGCCGTATTTCCCTCAACCGTGATGTCGGCGCCGAAACGCTGCAGCTCGGATACATGCATGAAGCGGTTTTCAAAGATGTTTTCCGAGATGACGCTCGCTCCCTCCGCCACGCACATCATCGCCATGAACTGGGCCTGCATATCGGTCGGAAAGCCAGGGTAGGGGCGGGTCTTGATGTTGACGCTTTTGACCCGTTTCGGCCCCTTGACCCTTACCACGCCGTCACGGCTGGTAATATCAGCTCCCGCATCCTGCATCTTGAACGCCAGGGCATCGAGATGTTCCAGTTTCATGTTGTGGATGCTGACGTCACCTCCGGTCATCGCCGCCGCGATCATGAACGTGCCGGCCTCGATCCGGTCCGGCATGACCTCGTAATCGGCTGCGGCAAGCTCGGTCACCCCCTGAATCCGGATAGTGTCGGTGCCGGCCCCCTCTATCCTGGCACCCATGCGGTTAAGATACCGGGCCAGATCGACAATTTCCGGCTCGCGGGCGGCATTCTCCAGCACGGTTTCGCCCTTTGCGGTTGCGGCGGCCATCATCAGATGCTCGGTGCCGCCGACGGTCGAGATGTCGAAATTGATGCGGGCACCCTTGAGCTGTCGGCACTTTGCTTCGACATAGCCATGTTCAAGCGTTATTTCGGCGCCAAGCGCCTGCAGCCCCTTCAGGTGCAGGTCGATCGGGCGTGCCCCGATGGCGCAGCCCCCCGGCAGCGAAACCCGCGCCTTGCCGAAGCGAGCCAGAAGCGGTCCCAGGACCAGCACCGAAGCCCGCATGGTTTTAACCAGATCGTAGGTCGCTTCATGGCTGTTGATAGTGGTCGTATCGATTCTGACAATATTACCGTTCCCCTCGACCCGGGCCCCGAGTGAATCCAACACCTTGATAGTGGTGTTTATGTCACGCAGAAACGGCACATTGCTGATTTCGTTGACCCCCGGCGCCAGAATTGTCGCGACAAAAATGGGGAGTGAAGCGTTCTTGGAACCGCTGACCGTCACGTCCCCCTTAAGTTTTTTTCCGCCTTTAATGATGAGCTTGTCCAAAAAAAGATACCCCTTTATCCGTCATTTGCCCCGTTGGACGGGGAAAGTGCATTTACGAAACGGCGCCATATTACTATGACGGTCAGGTTCTTGTCCAAACAAAAGTTAGCAAAATACTTTTGAAAAACGCTGGAGAATGTCCGGTGATTCGGGCCAGAATACTCCTATGATCCGGTTTTTTTGTCAAACTGTGGTATTGTCTCATCGATAGGCAACTGTTCACATGTTTGGCGTACAGGATACGATCATGTCACATTTACCACTCAAAACGAGAATTGCCCTTATTTTTCCGACAGCGATCACGATTGTTCTGGCCTGTATCCTCTTTCTGATGCACTCCATGCTGCAGTCTTATGTCAAAAAAAGCATTTCCAACCACCAGTATCAAATTGTTTCACTGCTGGCTGACGATATTGACCAGAATATAGCAGATAATCATGACGCATTAACTGTCATTGCCAGCCGGGTCACCCGGGAAATGGCCGCCAGTCCGGAACAGGCTTTGAACTATCTACAGAGTCAAAGCGAACATTTGAAATATTTTGACAATGGTTTGTACCTGTTTGACCGTCATGGGCGGATTATTGCCGACTCTTCATTCGGTCTGGGGCGGACCGGCCAGGATTATTCATTCAGGGAGTATCTGAAACAGACCATCACGACGCGCAAACCCTTTCTTTCCGATCCCTTCGAGTCATCCCAGCAGCATCACCATCCCGCCATGACGTTTACCGTGCCGGTATTTGACAGGGACGGTTCCTTGATGGCCGTTCTGGGGGGAAGCGTCGATCTGTACCGTTCAACTCTGGTTGAAAAGCTGTCACGGATAAAACTGACCAAAGGCGGCTATGTCTATCTCTACAATAAAGATCGCATGCTGATCTCGCACCCGGATAAAACCCGCATCATGAAGCGGGATGTTCCGCCGGGTGTCAACGTGCTCTTTGACCGGGCGATAGGGGGCTTCGAGGGGACCGACGAGACGGTGACATCGCGTGGCCTGCATACGCTGTCGTCATTCAAGCATTTAAAAACCAAAAACTGGATCATCGCCGCTAACTACCCGGTCGCGGAGGCATTTGCACCGGTAAACAGGCTGAGAAACGCATTTTTGATTGCCCTGCCGTTTCTCTCAGCGGCAACCTTTTGGTTCATGAGGCGTCATCTGAAGCGATTGACCGAACCGATCATTGATCTTACCCGCCATGTTGAAGGTCTCCGTCAAAAAAACGGTGAAGATCGAATGTTTTTGTCGCAGGGGGGAGATGAGGGTGCCGTTTTAGGCCGGGCCTTTAACAATCTCGTTATTGAAAATGACCGGCAGCGGGAAAAGCTGCTGAGCGATCTGGAACGTCGCGAACAGATAGACTTGCAGCTCCATCGCCAGAACCAGTACCTGCAGGCGCTCCATGAAACCACGCTGGGTCTGATCAGCCGGCATGATGTCGCCGGTCTGCTGCAGACCATCGTCACGCGCGCAGGAAAACTGGTCGGTACGGAACATTGCTTCGTGTACCTGAAAAATGCGGCTGGTACCGAAATGGTCATGCAGTTCCAAATTGGCATCTACGACAGTCTGGTGCATCACCGGATCGTACCGGGCCAAGGTGTCGCCGGCCGGGTCTGGAGCAGCGGAGAACCGTTATACGTTGATGATTACAGCAT
>JBAVTM010000572.1:0-2439 GCA_049696195.1 Desulfuromonadaceae bacterium
CGAATCGGTGCCCCGCTCCGGACCGACTCGTCGAGACGGGACCAGCCCGCCATGAGGTGATGGTGGTGCATGATGATATACCCCAGATAGCGGGGAGAGGTGCGCGACAGGTATTCCGCCGCAAAGGTGGTCGCCGCATAGCGATCCCCCCGCTTCTCCATCAGCCCCAGCGCCGTCAGGGCGTGCAGCAGCATCTCCAGTCCGCGCGCATCGCTGACGGTGGCCCCTGCCAGTTCCGGCACCGTACCGGCATGACTGAACAGATCAAGCTTCACCCCGGCGTGCAGGGCACAGGCGCTCCAGTAGCCGCCCGACAGCTGCAGCAGTTCGGCAGGGTTCCAGGCCTGCTTGTCCATTATGTGCCTCCTCGTGGTGATATCGACGACGTACGTTCCACTCCATCGGCACGCCGAATGCTTCACACCTGTACCTGCGTAGCGTAATCCCGATACCGCCTGAACGCAAGCCGGAAATGAACGCCACCGCGCCTCCTGACCGGTCTGCCGGGCGGTCGAAGCATGAAAGCTGTGGCAACGGTTATCCCATTGGTGTATTCTTTAACAGGAGGCATTCCAACCGGAGGAGGTAGCCGCCATGCCTGACGTGATCTGCGCAGCATTTGAGGTCCATCGCCTGAGCATCCTGGCAAAGGACGGGAGTGTCGACGAAGCGCTTATGCCCACCCTGCCGGAAGGGGATATCCGGCGCATGTACGAACTGATGGTGCTGACACGGGCCTTCGACCAGCGGGCCATAGCCCTGCAGCGCGAGGGACGGCTCGGCACCTATCCCCCCAGTCTGGGGCAGGAAGCCACCCAGGTGGGGAGCGCATTCGCACTCCAGCCGGGAGACCGGATTTTCCCCTCCTTCCGCGAAATGGGAGTGCAGCTGACCCTCGGCTATCCCATCCATCAGATCCTGCAGTACTGGTCCGGCGACGAACGCGGCCAACTGGCGCCGCCGGGGTTGAATATCTTTCCGATCTGCGTTTCAGTCGGCACCCATATTCCCCATGCGGTCGGCGCCGCGATGGCAGCCCGCTACCGGCATGACCCGGTTGCCACTGCGGTCTGGTTCGGAGACGGGGCAACATCCAAGGGGGACTTCCACGAGGGATTCAACATGGCGGGGGTCTTCCGGCTGCCGCTGGTCTTCATCTGCCAGAATAACCAGTGGGCGATCTCCGTGCCGCTCAGCGGCCAGACAGCAGCAGCCACCCTGGCACAGAAGGCGGTGGCCTACGGCTTTGAAGGGGTGCAGGTAGACGGCAACGACGTCTTTGCAGTCTATCGGGCCACCCGCGATGCCCTGCAGAAGGCGCGGGAAGGCGGTGGCCCGACCTTTATCGAATGCCTGACCTACCGGGTGGCCGACCACACCACCTCGGACGATGCCGGACGGTACCGCTCCGCCGAAGAGGTAGCGGTCTGGAGCGCCCTCGACCCGCTGCAGAGGCTGGAGCGCTACATGGAGCGGTGCGGCATCTGGAACGAAGCGTACGCCGAGGAGACCAGGCAGCGGGCGACAGCCGATATCGACGCGGCGGTCGCCGTCATGGAGTCCCAGGCAGCGCCCGACCCGGACGACATGTTCGTGTACACCATGGAGTCCACCGGCCAGCGCCAGGCCGGGCAGCGGAAGGGGGGCTGACATGTCACAGCTCACGATGGTACAGGCAATCAATCAGGCGCTGAGTCAGGAAATGACCCGCGACGACCGGGTCGTGCTGATGGGGGAGGATGTGGGGCGCGACGGCGGCGTGTTCCGCATCACGGAAGGGTTGCTGGAACGCTTCGGCGCCGAGCGGGTCATCGACACTCCGCTCTCCGAGTCGGCAATAGTCGGCGCAGAAATCGGCATGGCCGCCTACGGCCTGCGTCCCGTGGCCGAGATTCAGTTCATGGGTTTCATCTATGCCGCGCTGGATCAGCTCTACACCCATGCAGCACGCCTGCGGACCCGTTCCCGCGGCCGCTTTACCTGCCCGCTGGTGGTGCGGACCCCCTATGGCGGCGGCATCAAGGCTCCGGAGCTGCATGAAGAGAGCAGTGAGGCGCTGCTCTGCCATCTGCCGGGGATCAAGGTGGTCGTGCCATCCGGCCCGTACAGCGCCAAGGGGCTGCTGCTGGCGGCGATCCGCGACCCGGACCCGGTGATCTTCCTCGAGCCGACCCGCCTCTACCGGATGCTGCGGGAAGAGGTCCCGGAGGAGGAGTACACCATCCCTCTCGGGACTGCCCGGATCGTCCGGGAGGGAGCGGATGTGACGGTGGTCGCCTGGGGGAGCATGCTGGAACGGGTACTCAAGACAAACACAACCCACTCCGTCGAGGTGATCGATCCGCAGACCCTGACACCCTTTGACTGGGAGACGCTGCTCGCCTCGGTAGCGAAGACCGGACGGCTCGTGATCGTCCATGAAGCGGTCAAGAGCGGCGG
>JBAVTM010000573.1:0-5181 GCA_049696195.1 Desulfuromonadaceae bacterium
GAAAAAATCAAGGAGTTGGAAAAAGGGCTGCCTCCCGGAGTGAAGATCATGGTCTCATATGACCGCTCCGACCTGATCACGCGGGCAGTGGATACCCTTAAGAAAAACCTGCTGGAGGAATCGGTCGTCGTCTCGCTGGTTATCCTGATCTTCCTGCTGCATTTCCAGAGTGCCCTGGTGATCGTGCTTACCCTGCCGATCTCGGTGCTGATCGCCTTCATCACGATGAAGCTGATGGGGGTCTCCTCCAACATCATGTCCCTGGGAGGTATCGCCATCGCCATCGGTGTGCTGGTGGACGCCGGGGTCATAATGGTGGAGAACTGCTATCGCCACCTCTCGGAGATGCCCCCGGAGGAACGGTCGGAAAAACGGCTGGAGGTCGTCATTGCCTCGGCCAAACAGGTCGGACGGGCGATCTTCTTCTCGTTGGCAATCATCGTCCTTTCCTTTGTGCCGGTCTTTATGCTGGAGGGTCAGGAAGGGAAATATTTTCATCCGTTGGCCTTCACCAAGACCTTCTCGATGATGGGCTCTGCCATGATTGCCATCACCCTGGTGCCGGTGCTGATGTACTATTTCATGAGGGGTAAGATGCCGCCGGAGAGCTCCAATCCGGTCTCGACCTTCTTCATCCAGCTGTATTCGCCGGTTATCCGCTGGGTGCTGGTCTGGAAGAAAACTACCATCGCTCTTAACCTTGTGGCCCTACTGATTGCCGTGCCGATGTTTATGCAGCTGGGGAGTGAGTTTATGCCGCCCCTGGACGAGGGGTCGCTGCTCTATATGCCGGTCACTCTTCCCAATGTCTCCATCACCGAGGCCAAGCGGCTGATACAGGTGCAGGACACGATTATCAAGAGCGTCCCCGAGGTTGAGCATGTCCTCGGCAAGGTCGGCCGGGCCGAAACATCAACCGACCCCGCACCGGTCTCCATGTTCGAAAGTATCATCATCCTGAAGCCGAAGGACAAGTGGCGCCCGGGAGTCAAGAAGGCGGATATTGTTGCCGAACTGGACTCCAAACTCCAACAGATCGGCGTGCGCAACGGCTGGACCCAACCGATTATCAATCGTATCAACATGCTCTCTACCGGGGTCAGGACCGACCTGGGGGTCAAAATATTCGGCAATGACCTGAATGTGCTCAAGGATCTGGCGATTCAGGCCGAGGCGATCTTGAAGCCGATCAACGGCGCCGCCGACGTGGTGGCTGAACGTGTTACCGGTGGCAACTATATCGATATTGACATTGATCGTGAAGCGGCCGCCCGTTATGGCGTGAGCGTAGGCGATATCCAGGATGTCATCGAAACAGCCCTTGGCGGGGAGATGCTTTCCACCACGGTTGACGGCCGCAACCGCTTTCCGATCCGCCTGCGCTACCAGAGAGATTACCGCGACAATATTCCGGCCATCCGCCGTATTTTGGTGGCCGGTATGGAGGGCGCACAGGTACCACTCTCGCTGGTAACAAAACTGAAGATTTCTACAGGTGCCCCCGAGATCAACAGCGAGGGAGGGCTGCTGCGTTCGCTGGTCTTTCTCAATGTGCGCGGTCGCGACATGGGAGGTTTTGTCACCGAGGCCAAGCAGATCCTGGAGAAAGAGCTCAAGCTGCCGCCAGGATACTACGTTGCCTGGTCGGGCCAATGGGAGAACCAGATCCGCGCCAAGGCACGCCTGCAGATGCTCGTACCAATCGGCATCGTGATCATTTTCATCCTGCTCTACTTCACCTTCCATTCGGCCCTGGAGGCGAGCATGGTCATGCTCTCGGTACCCTTCGCCCTGGTGGGGGGAGTCTACCTGGTGTATGCCCTGGGTTATAACCTCTCCGTGGCGGTCTGGGTCGGCTTCATCGCCCTCTACGGCATCGCCGTGGAGACCGGGGTGGTGATGGTCATCTACCTGCACGAGGCGCTGGACAAGAAGCTGATCAACGGCCCCTGCACCGAGCAGGACATCTACGACGCCACCTTCGAGGGTGCGGTGCTCCGCCTGCGTCCCAAACTGATGACCGTGGCGGTGGCCCTGCTGGGTCTGCTGCCGATCATGTGGTCAACGGGCACCGGCGCTGACGTGATGAAGCCGATTGCCGCACCGATGATTGGTGGTATGATTTCATCGGCAGTGCACGTTCTCATCATGACACCGGTTATTTTCGTACTGATGAAAAAGAGGGACCTGAAAAAGGGAAGGCTGCACTATTCGGGGATGAAACATTGACCGCACTGATGTAGAAGCGGCTTGCGCTGCTTCCTCTGCAAAATACACAAAACAAAAAAGGAGAAACGACAATGAAGAAACCGGTATTGATTCTCGCAGCAATTCTGACCATGGCAGCCCCCGCTGCATTTGCCATGGAGCATGATCACAGTGCCCATGGAGCGGGCATGACCCATAGCGGCAATGCGGCCCATGAGGAAGTTGTCGATGGCGTCAAGGCAACTTTCACTATCCAGACCATGGCCGATGCC
Source organism: Desulfuromonadaceae bacterium (assembly GCA_049696195.1). Taxonomy (GTDB): domain Bacteria; phylum Desulfobacterota; class Desulfuromonadia; order Geobacterales; family Pseudopelobacteraceae; genus JACRCG01. The sequence continues at coordinate 2,481 of JBAVTM010000573.1, forward strand.
ATGAAGGCTATGGGGATGGAGATGCCCAAGGGGGTCAAGGAAACCCACCATATCTCGGTGGCTTTCAAGGACGTCAAGAGCGGCAAGGCCCTGACCGAAGGCGATGTGAAGGTCAAGGTCCAGGGACCGGACAAGACAGAGCTTACCAAGGATTTGATGGGTATGCAGGGACACTTCGGAGCCGACTTCAACCTCTCAAAGAAGGGGAAATATGGTGTCATGTGCAAGTTCCAGCTGAAGGATGGGAAAGTGCGCAGTTCCAAATTCTGGTACACCGTACAGTAGATTCCAGTATTATCTGCGGCTGAAGTGGGGATGGTTCGGGGTGGCGAACTATCCCCCTTTACGTTTGGGGTATCAGCTGAGAATATTACTCCAATTATTGCGCATGGCAAAATAGTCGTCCCCTTCATGGTAGAATCCGGCGTATTACTATCCATCGAAAATCTGGTATAATTCCGCTAGTAAGTCACATGCCGGTGAGGTTGAGTATGCAGATAGAATGGTGGTACTGGATTATTGCCGGATTTTGTCTGATCGGTTTCGAATTGATCATACCGTCATTCACGATCATCTGGTTCGGTTTGGGTGCGTTGGTGGTAGGCATCCTCAGCGGTCTATGGCCCGGTATCCCTCCCGCCGGCCAGATTGCGCTCTGGTTGATTGCATCGATCAGCTTCACGCTGTTATGGTTCAAGTATTTGAAGCCGAAGGGTGACCGGACGCGCGCCGGGATGTCAAAGGGGGAAATCGTCGGTGAAACCGGCATCATCATTCGCGGTACCGAGGACAGTTATGGACGGGGAATCGTCAAGTTTCGTATTTCTGTGCTCGGAGCTGATGAGTGGGGCTGCTATTCCGGTGAAATCCTGCATGTGGGAGACCGTGTCCGGGTTGTCGATATTGAAGGGCAAATTCTGAAAGTGGAGATAATTTAGCAAGAAGTTGTTTTCTGTGCATTATGGCAGGGAATAACGTCGTTAACGCACTTATCCTGTTTCCTGTTTGTCAGGGTAGGGGGAGGCGAGTCGAGTCTGGTACAATACCAAGCCCCGCTCCTGATAGAGGCGGGGCTTTTGTGCGACCGGTTAAAACATGAACCGGCGCATGCTGATATTCTGCAGCAGGCCGATGCCGACCATGGAGGTGATCATCGAGGTTCCTCCGTAGGAAAAAAACGGCAGCGGTACTCCAACCACCGGGAACAGGCCGATCACCATCCCCATGTTGATGACGATATGCCAGAAGAGCATGGCGGTAACACCGACCGCAAGCAGACCGCCGAAGCGGTCGTTGCAGCGACGGGCGATGTTGAGCCCCCACAGTACGAGTGAAAGGTAGATGATGATCAGCAGCAGGCAGCCGATAAAACCCCACTCCTCGGCAAAGACGGAGAAAGCAAAATCGGTATGCTGCTCGGGGAGAAAACGGAGCTGCGACTGGGTCCCTTTGATAAAACCCTTGCCGGTGAGGCCCCCGGAACCGACGGCAATTTTGCTCTGGATGATATGATAGCCGCTCCCGAGTCGCGAGCGTTCCGGGTTCAAAAAATCGAGGACACGGTTTTTCTGGTACGGGCGCAACAGGAACGCCCATCCGATCCAGGCCATTGGAATCGTGACGCAGACGAATGTCACAACCGCCGACCAGCGGAGGCCGACGTACATAATCATGGACAGGGCGATCAATATAACCAGGGTGGCCGTCCCCAGGTCCGGCTGCTTCATGATCAGCGCTGCCGGGAGCGCGAGAAGGCCCAGGGGGATAAGCACCTCCTTGACGGTGAGGCCGCCTGACGACTGGAAATTGTTAAAGAACCGGGCGAACGTCACTATTATAACGAGTTTCATGAGTTCTGACGGCTGAATGGTGAAAATACCGAGGTTGAGCCAGCGCGTAGCTCCCATTGACCGTCTGCCGATAACGAGTACCGCAACCAGCAGCACCAGTAAAAACCCGTATAACCAGTAGGACAGGTCTTCAAGGATGTGGTAATCAAGGGCGCAAACAATCAGCGATATGATCATTCCCAGCAGCATCCAGTAAAATTGTTTGATGTAGTAAGCGGTTCCGATAACCTTGTACGGTGTCGTTGCACTGTAGATATTCAATATCCCGAGCAGGCAGACCGCCACAACCAGTCCGGCCAGCACCCAGTCGATGTTGGTTAATAGGCGCCGATCAATCATCCGCGGTATCTCCGTTGGTATGAGGCTCTGTTACAACCGCCCCCCCGTTTTCATCACGCTCTTCCTCTTCATCTTCCGTTGAACCGGCTGCTCCCTTGCGGGGCGGTTTTTTACCGTCAAAATACGCCCTCAGTATTCTGGCGGCAATGGGAGCGGCAGATGCTCCTCCATGTTCTCCATGTTCAATAACGACGGCAACCGCTATTTCAGGTTTTTCGAAAGGTGCAAATGCAACAAACAGGGCATGGTCACGGAATTGATACGGGGTGCCCCTCTTGCTGTCGCGCAGCTTGACTACCTGGGATGTGCCGGTTTTTCCCGCCACTTTAACGTCATATAGTCTGGCTGCGACGCCGGTGCCGCCCGGTTCATTGACCACCGCGAGCATCCCCTGCTTGACCAGCCGGTACGATTCTTTGGAAAAGGGCGCGTTGCCGATGACTTCGGTTTTGGTTTCGGTGAGTGTCTTTCCGTCGGCATCAACAATCCGTTTTACAAGATGGGGACGATAT
>JBAVTM010000574.1:0-6756 GCA_049696195.1 Desulfuromonadaceae bacterium
ATGATCTATACCCACTGCGTCCCGGTCAGGACGGTCAAGGAGCAGAGAAGTCCGCTGGATTTTTGAATAGTTTGGAAAGTCGTTAATGCCCCATCCCTCCGCCTTCGGCGTGTGAAGGGCGCTTCAACAGGAACAGCAGCGGAATGATGATCAGGAAGGCCAGGCCGATGATGAAAAAGATGCGGTTGAAAGCCAGCGCCCCCGCCTGGCGGCGGACGGCTCCGTACATCATGCCGAGCGCGGTCGTGTCGGCTTGGGAAACGGCAACCCCCTTGGAGACCAGGGCCTGTTTCAGGCCCTCGAAGCGCATCCGCCAGATCGGGTTGTACGGGTTGACGTTGGCGCCAAGAGATGTCTGGTAAAACTGCTGGTAGCGGGTCAGCAGAGTCGCCGCCAGGGCGATGCCGACGCTGCCGCCGATATTGCGCAGCAGGTTGAACATGCCGGTGGCATTGCCCATCTCTGACCGGGTGATTGAGGCAAGCGTGACGGTGGTAAGCGGCACAAAGATCATCGCCAGTCCGAAACCGAGGACAATGCGGGGCCAGGTGTAATTCCAGAAGGCGCCCTGCAGGTTGAGTCCCTGCATGATAAACATGGAGGTTGCCCCGAGCAGCAGCCCGAAAAATACTATTTTCCGTCCATCCCTTTTGGCCAGCGCCGCTCCGACCAGCGGCATCGTGACCAGTGTTGCGATCCCCCCCGGAGCCATGACCATGCCGGCATCGGTGGCGGAGTACCCCATCAGGGTCTGCAGGAAGAGCGGTATCAGCATGATGGAGCTGTAGAGGGCGAACCCGACCACGAACATGATCAGGTTGCCGGCCGAAAACGATACGTTTTTGAACAAGCGCAGATTGATGATCGGATGCTCGTGGGTCAGTTCGACCCAGATCAGCGCAGCCAGGGAGATGACCGTGATCATGCTGAAGCCGATGATAAATGATGAGTTGAACCAATCTTCCTGCTGCCCCTTGTCCAGCACGACCTGGAGCGACCCCATGCTGGCAACCAGCAGGAAAAGTCCCCAGTAATCGATCTTGAACGCCTCTGCTTTCCGGCGCAGATAATCAGGGTCAAAAATGAAGAAGGCGCACATGATCATGGCGATGATGCCGATCGGCAGGTTGATGTAGAAGATCCAGCGCCAGCTCATGTTGTCGGTGATCCACCCCCCCAGGGCCGGACCGACAATCGGGCCGAACATCGCGCCGACGCCGAAGATGGCCATCGCCATGCCGCGCTGGTTGGGAGGAAAGGTTTCCATCAGGATCGCCTGGCTGATCGGGATCAGGGCTCCGCCGGCGGCTCCCTGCAGTACCCGGAAAAAAATCAGCGCCGCCAGGTTGGGTGCGGCGCCGCAGAGGAGCGATGCCAGCGTGAACAGCACGATGCAGGTCATCAAAAAGCGCTTGCGGCCGAAAACGCGGGACAGCCAGCCGGTCATCGGGAGTACCACGGCGTTGGCAACGAGGTAGGAGGTCAGAACCCAGGTGACCTCATCCGTCCCGGCATTGAGGCTCCCCTGCATGTGCGGCAGGGCCACGTTGGCGACCGAGGTGTCGATGATCTCCATGATCGCCGGCAGCATGACGGTAATCGTGATCAGCCATTTATTTACGGTTTTATCATCGCTCATTGAAAGGGATTCAATTCCTTGAGAACATCACCGCTGGACCTGCCGGTCAGCACGACCGGAACCACGCTCATGCCGACGCGCAGCACCCGTTCCGGATCGGAATTCCTGTCGATGCTGATCTTGACCGGCACCCGCTGGACGACCTTGACGTAGTTGCCGGTGGCGTTTTCGGGTGGCAGCAGGGAAAAGGCGGCTCCGGTACCGGCCATGATGCTGTCAACCGTGCCGTTGAACGTTTTGCCCGGATAGGCATCGACGGTAAATTCGACTTTCTGTCCCGGTTTCAAATGGGTGATCTGCCGTTCCTTGTAGTTGGCGGTGATCCAGGCATCCTGCAGCGGCACAAGAGCCATCAGCGGCTGTCCGGCCTGAATATTGACACCCGCCTCGATCGCTTTCCGGGTGGTGTAGCCGTCCCGGGGGGCATATATTTTTGTGTACGAGAGTTGCAGCCGGGCTTCGTCAAGCTGGGCTTTACGCTGCAGTATTTTGGCTTTCCCCCCGGATGTGGTTGCAAGACCGGCTTCGGCCTGAAAGCGCTTGAACGCCTCCTCAGCCTCTTTCAGCTGTGCCTCACCCACCCGTTTCGCGGTAGTCAGGCGATCCAGCTGTTCTTTTGACAGGACATCGCGGCTGTACAGCTTTTCAGCACGGTTCAGGTCCAGCACCGCCTGATCGAAGCGTGCTTTGGCCGACTGCAGCGCCGCACGGGCTCCCTCGGCCTTCATCTGTTCGCCCCCCGTTTCGTTCTCGGCCATGCCGACCCCGGCAGCAGCCTTTGCAATCTGGAGCTGATAATCGCGTCCGTCAATCTCAAGCAGCAGGTCGCCCTGTTTGACAAACTGGTTGTCGCCCACCAGTACCCGCGCCACCGTGCCGGAAACCTTTGATGAAACCGGAACGATGCGGGCTTCGATAAAAGCGTTGTCGGTTTCGATGTTGCTCCTGACGGAGATGAGCCATCTGAAGCCGAACACCCCTCCGATAATAATCACGGTCAGCAGGATCACCAGCGCTCTGGTTCTTTTGCCCCCTCCCGGTTTTGAATCCGGTTCTGACTCTGACGAACGGGTTTCAGACGAAGTCTGTGGTCCTGTTGATGGTGATGTGCTCACTTCTGCCATATATCCTCCGGTATTCCTTAGTCGTTGTTTACAGTTCCCCGAGCGCATGCTGCAGGCGGGCTGCGGCGGTCTGGCTGTCATAGAGCGCCCGGTAGTAGTCGGTCTTTGCCTGGGTAACGAGTGTCTGGGCATCCAGTACCTCCGAGGCGATTCCGACCCGCTCCTGATAACGCTCCTTGTTGATCCGGAGGTTTTCCTCGCTCTGCCTGATTGCCGCTTCAGAGACAGCGATCCGCTCCTGTGCCACGGCTGCATCATTGCGGGCGGTCCGGATCTCAAACAGCGCACGCTGCTCCGCCAGTCGGAGGGTGTCCTGCTGTTTTGAGCGCTCTTTGACCGCCCTCTCGCGTGCCGCCTGCGCCGCATAGCCATCGAACAGATTGACGCGGATGCCGAGCGTTGCCGAGAAGATGGCCTGTTCACGCACCTTGTTGTTTTGAACATAATCGGCGCCCAGACGGGTGTAGATTTCGGGAACATAGTTATCCCGGTTTCCCTGCACCTCAAACTCGCGTGCTTCGAGTATCTGCCGCTGGGCCTTGATGTCATGGCGGTTGGCCGGAACATTGCCTGTCGTGGCCGTATCCTGGCTGGAACCGCTCAAGATGGTTGCTTCATCCAGTTCACCCCGGAATCCCGGATCAACCCCGGTGAGAAAATTAAGGAGCAGCCAGCCGTTCTCACGGACGTTGGCCGTCGCCAGCCGTTTTTGCACGGCGGAGGCGAGGCGAACGTCAGCCTGCAGGACATCGTTGCGGGTGACGACACCCTCCTCAAACAGAACCTGCGCCACGCGGCGATGTTCCGTGATTTGCGTGACCTCCTCGGCAGCCGCCTGGATCAGCCTGCCGGCTTCAAGGATTCTGAAATAGGCTTCGATTACCTGCAGCGTGACATCGGCTTTGCCGAACAGGTAACTCTCGGCGGCCGCTTCCGTGTATGCGCCTGCCTGCCGGATCCGGGCATCGCGCCGACCGAAATCGTAGAGAGTATAGGTGGCCGCAACACCGGCGAAGGCAAAATCAGGCTCCTGGGTTTCTACCGTGTTTCCTTGGATCTTTACCGCCTGCGGTTCCAGCTGCATCGTGTATCCGGCATTGACGTCAAGGCGCGGATATGAAGCGACCGATGCGATGCGGATCCCCTCCTCGGCGATACGACTGTCCCATGCGGCACTTTTCAGGGCAGGATTGTTGTCGTGCGCCTTTTTCAGACACTCCTGCAGGGAGAGCGGAGCGCCCCAGGATGCGGTCGCCGCACCAAGGAACATAACAGCTGCAAAGCTAGCATGAAGGAAGTTCATAGACTCTCCGTTCTCCGCGTAAAATTTTCAGCATTCTTCTGAGCTCTGCGACCTCATCCCCGTCCAGTCCGGAGGTGAACCGCTGCAGCGACCGTTCGGCACATGCCGACAGGGTACTCTCCATGTTATTCCCCTGCTCGGTCAGATAAATCCTGTAGGCACGTCGATCCTGGGGATGCTGTCGCCGTTCAAGCAGCCCGTTCCGTTCCAGGCGGTCGATCAGGCCACCCAAGGTGGAACGGTCGATCTGCCCTTTTTCAGACAGCTCGGCCTGCGTCAGGCCGTCCTGCTGCCAAAGAAAGCAGAGAAGGGCAAACTGCGGCGGGGTGAGGTCATACGCCTCGATCTCTTCCCTCAGGATGGCCCAGGCATGCTGGTAGGCCTTCGACAGCAGGAACCCGATGCTGTTTTCAATGTCGTACATGGTAGTAGAGCTCCTTGTATGCAGGATATTGTCATTATGCAGATAATACGTATGCTGTCAATACGTGATGTCTGTATAAAGCGTTTACAAGAGATGCCGGTTTGCTTATTATATTCGCCCATGGATGTACTCCCGAAACTTCATGTCCGACCAATGACCGAGGATGATCTTGCTTCCGTTTTGGCAATCGAGACCGCCTCCTATTCAACCCCATGGAATCCCGAGCATTTCCGGAACGAGATCTCGTCCCCTTTTTCATGGCCGCTCGTAGCCGTGGAAGACGAGGTGGTCGGGTATGTCTGTCTGATGTCACTGTTTGAAGAAGCGCAGATCCTGAACATTGCCGTTATGCCGGGCAAACGGGGGAGGGGTATTGCGCGGATCCTGCTGGAGCAGGCATTCTCTCTGGCGCTCGAAAAGGGGGCCGAGATTATCGCGCTGGAGGTTCGGGCATCCAATCGTTCCGCCATCTCGCTCTACCAGCAGCTCGGCTTCAGGCGCGTCGGTATTCGCGCCAGGTATTATGACTCTGTCGAAGACGCAATTCTGATGGAAAAAACACTCAAGGAGAACCCGTAATGCAGTTTACCTCACTTATTCTTTCCAACGTGGAGGTCTCCCCCGGATATTGGCGGATGCGGATGACCGCTCCACCCGAATGCGGCTCGGCACGGTCCGGCCAGTTCGTGATGGTGCGGGTTAACGGTGCAATCGATCCGCTGCTGCGCCGCCCGTTCGGTATTTTTGATGTCGGCACCTACATCCCTGCCCAGAGCGGCGCACAGTCGCAGCCGTACCTGGAAATGCTGTACCGGGTAGTGGGGAAGGGCACCGCCATGCTGTCCACGCTGCACGGTTCCGACCTGCTTGATGTCCTGGGCCCGCTCGGCAAAGGGTTTGATCTGGGGGCTCCGGAAGAAGAAAAGCTGATCGTCGGCGGCGGGGTAGGGCTGGCTCCGCTCTATCTTCTGGCCAAGGAACTGGTGAAGGGATCGAAGGTCAGGCTTTTTGCCGGCGGGCGGACCAGGGATGACATTCTCTGCATCACCGAATTCGAGCGGCTGGGGGTCGAATGCTATACCGCCACCGAGGATGGATCGCTGGGAGAATGCGGTCTGGTGACGGAGGCGCTGCGGCGGCGACTGGACCAGCTGCAGGGGAAGGCGACCATATTTGCCTGCGGTCCGCACGGCATGCTGAACGCTGTTGCCCGGATAGCGGCGGAGCGGGGTATCCCCTGCCAGGTTTCGCTGGAAGGGTACATGGCGTGCGGCGTCGGCGCCTGTCTCGGCTGCGTTGCCCCGGGGCACTCCCACTCACCGGAAACTCCTGACTTCCGCTGTGTCTGTACCGAAGGGCCGGTGTTCGAGTCTGGCGAACTTAAGTGGGAGGAATGACCATGAAATCTGCCAAAAAACCCGACATGACCGTCAATCTGGCCGGAATGAAGCTCCGCAACCCGGTAATGACCGCCTCCGGCACCTTCGGCTACGGCGAGGAGTTTGCCGAATACGTCGATCTGGAATCGATCGGCGCTTTCGTGACCAAAGGTCTTTCGCTAAAAGCCCGCGCCGGCAATCCGACGCCGCGCATCGTCGAAACACCGGGCGGAATGCTGAACGCGATCGGCCTGCAGAATGTCGGCATCGATGCCTTCATCGCCAAAAAAGTTCCGTATCTTCGCACCGTGGGCACCCCGGCCATCGCCAACTTCTTCGGCAATACCGTCGATGAATACGCCGAATTGGCCCGCCGCCTGGATGAAATCCCCGAGGTGGCCGCTCTGGAAGTGAATATATCCTGCCCGAATGTCAAGCAGGGGGGGATCGTGTTCGGCACCGACCCGGCGTGCGCCTACGATGTCGTATCGGCCTGCCGCGCAGTCACGATAAAACCGCTGATCGTCAAACTCTCCCCCAACGTGACCGATGTAGTCGTCATGGCCCGGGCATGTGAAGATGCCGGAGCCGATGCGTTGTCGCTGATCAACACCCTGACCGGCATGGCCATCGACCTGAACAGGCGTCGGCCGGTGCTGGCCAATATCACCGGCGGTTTTTCCGGGCCGGCCATCAAGCCGATTGCCCTGCGCATGGTCTGGCAGGTGGCACAGGCGGTCAAGCTGCCGATTATCGGCATCGGCGGCATCATGAATGCGATCGATGCGCTCGAATTCATGCTGGCCGGTGCGACCGCGGTACAGGTCGGCACCGCCAGCTTTATCAACCCGGGTGCGGCTCAGAAAATAGCCGAGGATATGGAGGCG
>JBAVTM010000575.1:0-5323 GCA_049696195.1 Desulfuromonadaceae bacterium
ATGCTGGTGGCCATCTATAAAGTCCACTGGGCTCATGGCTTCTTTCTCAACAGCAGTGCCGGTCACGGGCACGGTATCGAGTACAACATCGCCCTGTTGGGAATGGCTCTTTATCTGATGATCGCCGGTGGCGGCAGATGGTGTCTTGATCGGTTGGTATTCCGGTCATAATTGTAAAATACAGTCTTTATTTCAGGCGGGCTTGCCCCGCCTTTCGATTGCCTGTCCCGATAAACGGGATAAGAACGATTACTAAGAAACTGCCGAAACGTTGCTATCGCACTAAAATGCTGCTGAAATAATTGCTGTCGTACTAAAAGGAGCTGCACCAAGTGGAACTGTTCAACCAGACAGAAGTGGAAAAACGCCGTACCTTTGCCATCATTAGTCACCCCGACGCCGGAAAGACAACCATTACCGAAAAACTGCTGCTTTTCGGCGGTGCCATACAGCAGGCCGGAGAGGTTCGTGCCAGAAAGAGCGCCCGCCATGCAACATCTGACTGGATGGACCTGGAAAAACAGCGCGGTATCTCGGTTACCTCATCGGTCATGAAGTTTACCTACGACGGGTGTGAAATAAATCTGCTCGATACACCGGGACACAACGACTTTTCAGAAGATACTTATCGCGTCCTGACCGCCGTAGATTCCGTATTGATGGTGATAGATTCCGTCAAAGGTGTCGAGAGCCAGACAAGAAAGCTGCTGGAGGTCTGCCGTCTGCGGCACACCCCGATCATGACTTTTATGAACAAACTTGATCGTGAGGGACAGGAACCGCTGGACCTTCTGGATGATATTGAGAAAAATCTCCATATGCAGACGGCGCCGATCACCTGGCCGATCGGAATGGGGAAACGTTTTCGGGGCACCTACCATTTATATACCAAAGAACTGACTTTTTTCGATGCAGATGCGGACAACGGTACCGGTGAAATCATAACGGTTAACGGCCTCGATGATCCGCGCCTCGATGAGCTGTTGGGAAGCCAGGTAGAAGAGCTGAGAAACGACATAGAACTGCTGGAGGGGGCGGCTCACCCCTTCGATATGTCTGCGTACCTGGCAGGTCGCCAGACGCCGGTTTTCTTCGGCAGCGCCATCAATACCTTCGGCGTGCAGCAGTTACTGGACGCTTTTGTCCAGTATGCGCCGCATCCGCTGCAGCGTGAGAGCGCCACCCGCTCTGTTTCCCCCTACGAAGAGCCCTTCAGCGGGTTTACGTTCAAGATACAGGCAAATATGGACCCGGCTCACCGCGACCGGATCGCGTTTTTCCGGATCTGTTCCGGCAAATTCACCCGCGGCATGAAGGTTCGCCATGTCCGCCTGGGTCGCGATGTCCAGATTGCAAACGCCACGATATTCATGGCCCAGGACCGCACCAACGTCGAAGAAGCGTGGCCGGGCGACATCATCGGCATTCATAACCACGGAACTATCAAGATCGGGGATACCTTCACGACCGGCGAAGAACTGAAGTTTACCGGGATTCCGAGTTTTGCCCCGGAGCATTTCCGCAAGGTGCGTCTGCTGAACCCGATGAAATCAAAGGCGCTTGAGAAAGGACTGGTTCAGCTGGCCGAGGAGGGCGCGACCCAGGTGTTCAAGCCGCTGATGGGGTCAGACTGGGTGATCGGCGCGGTCGGTCTGCTGCAGTTCGAGGTGGTTATGCACCGCCTTGAACATGAATACAGCGTTAAAGTCGCCTTTGAGCCGGTCAGTTATGTTACGGCCCGCTGGGTAACCGGAGAAAAGAAAACTATCGAAGAGTTTGAGAAGAAAGAGGCCATGCACGTCTATATCGATGGTGAGGGGAAGCTGACCTACATGGCCGGCAGCCAGTGGCGTCTGGATAATACCATCGAGAGCTGGAAAACGCTGGCGTTCCACGAAACAAGCGAGCACAGCTAGGGTATGGAATCCGGCACCGGGTCACGGGGACAGGGGAAAAAACCACATTCAACGGGTCTCAAGGCGACGGTATACGCTCTCCTCGGCACCTCATACCGTCAGTTTCCGCTTGTTCTGGACGGTGTTCACCCTCTGGTCGCTCCGCTCATCATGTTTCGCCTCAAACGCCGCGGATTTTCAAACTGTCGGGTCGAGGTAACAGAGTCAGGACTGATTGTGTACGCCGACCGTTGACCCTCCCAAAATATAGGCTATCGGCCGTTCGGGGGGAACCCTTCGCGTTGTTTTAAACGAACGGCCCTTATTGAAAACTGAAGAAAAAGGACCTGGATTTAAGCGAGTGCCAATCCATCAGGTCTTTAAGGTGTTACCATTAACTTTTCCCGCTGCGAGGAATTCATGACACCACTGTATATCGTCGGCACCGGGCCCGGTGCCCCCAGTCACCTGACTGATGCCGCCAGGCAGGCAATTGCCGCTTCAGACATTATCATCGGCTATGACAATTACGTTGAACTGGTGCGCCCGCTGCTGGAGGGCAAACAGGTCATGTCAACCGGTATGATGCAGGAGGTGCAGCGCTGCCGCGAGGCAATCAGGCTGGCGCGTTCCGGCAAATCTGTTGCACTGGTTTCTGGTGGCGACTCCGGAATTTACGGCATGGCCGGTCTGGTATTGGAGCTGGTGGAGATCGACACCAAACAGGATCAGGATCTGCCCCGTCTTGATGTCCGGATTATCCCGGGAATTTCTGCCGTTCAGGCTGCGGCTGCGCTGCTTGGTGCTCCGCTGATGCATGATTTCGCTGTGATCTCTCTGTCAGATCTGCTGACCCCGTGGGATCTGATCAAAACCAGACTGGAAGCGGCCGCACGGGCAGATTTTGTTGTTGCCATTTACAACCCGCGCAGCAAAAGTCGCAGAACCCAGATAGAGGAAGCGCAGAATATCCTTCTGACGCACCGCCCGGCAGATACCCCGTCCGGGATCGTTCGCAACGCCTGTCGTGACGGTCAAACGGTCGTTGTGACAACCCTCGGCAGGCTGCTCGACCATGAGATCGACATGACCAGCATCGTGCTGATCGGCAACGCCAGCAGTTTTATTGATGCTGAAGGGCGTATCGTGACGCCACGGGGCTATGCCGCCAAATACGGCCCGGCTGCCGCTGTAACTGAACCGGTCGCTGATCAGGGACCGCACCAACATCCGGAAGCGCTCATGTTCTGCGGAACCGCATCAGATGTCGGAAAATCGGTTATCACATCAGGTTTCTGCCGCTGTCTGGTCAAGCGGGGGATAGCCGTCGCCCCCTTCAAGTCGCAGAATATGTCACTTAATTCATATGTTACTCCTGAAGGGGGTGAAATCGGTCGCGCCCAGGCGGTGCAGGCCCAGGCATGTGAAATCAATCCTCACACCGACATGAATCCGGTCCTGCTCAAGCCGAATTCTGATACCGGCAGCCAGATCGTTGTGCAGGGGAGACCGGTCGGTAACATGTCTGTTGCGGAATATGATGCTTACAAACCGACCGCTTTTGAAAAAGTACAGGAGAGTTTTGACCGCCTTCGTCAGGCATATGAATTTATCGTCATCGAGGGGGCGGGAAGCATCTCGGAAATCAACCTGAGGAAGAACGACATTGCCAACCTCAGGATCGCCACAATGGCGCGGTGTCCGGTGATCCTGGTCGCGGACATCGACCGTGGCGGAGTTTTTGCGCAGATCATCGGTACGATAGAGCTGCTGGAACCGTCGGAGCGCTCGTACATCAAAGGAATCATCATTAATAAATTCCGTGGCGATGCCGATATCCTCAAGCCGGGCATCGATTTTATCGAGCAGCGCACCGGTGTGCCGGTGCTGGGGATACTCCCCTGGTTTGCCGATATAACACTGCCGGCAGAAGACAGTGTCGTTCTCAGTCACCGCTCCAAAGTTGTCAGCATCATGACCGGTCTCAAAAAAATCCACATCGGTGTCCTCAAACTGCCGAGGATCTCTAACTTCACCGATTTCGAGCCGCTGCAGAGCGAGCCGGATGTTCATCTCAGTTATGTGGAACTGCCGGATCAGCTGCAGGGTCTGGATGTCCTGATCATACCGGGCAGCAAATCAACGATAGCTGATCTGTATTTCCTGATGGAGCGCGGGCTTTACGACGCAATACGCGACTTTAAGGGACATATCGCCGGGATATGCGGTGGCTTCCAAATGCTGGGGACGACGGTATACGATCCAAACGGAGTTGAATCGGCTGTCAAAGAGGCGCAGGGGCTGAACCTGCTTCCTTCGTCAACGGTCCTCCTGATCGAAAAAGAGACTCATCAGGCGCTGACATATCTGGATGAAGGAGGATTGATGGTTGCTCCAGAATGTGGCGGCGTCATAACCGGCTATGAAATCCATATGGGAGTGACGACCCTCGACAGGAGCCTCCGTCCATTCTCCCGCATTTTCCGCCGCGGTGATGCATCGGTTACCGTGGAGGACGGAGCAGTTTCGCCTGATGGCAGGATCTTCGGCACCTATCTGCACGGACTCTTCGAAAACAGCCGCTTCCGCGAGATCTACCTGAACAGCATTCGACTTGAAAAGGGGATGCCGCTCAGACGTGGGACCCAGAAACAGTCACCGCACGACCCCTTTGACCAACTGGCGGAGCAGTTTGAAAAGCATCTCGACCTGCCGCGTATCCTGGCAATATGCGGACTTGGCAGTGACACCCCCTGATTCGCTGGTCATCTTTCTGGCGCTGCTGATCGACCTGGCAATCGGAGATCCCCGCTGGCTGCCGCATCCGGTGGTCGCTATCGGTCGCCTGATCCACCGGCTGGACGGGGCATTACGTCATAAACGGCTTAACCAGCGTCTGGCAGGTGTGCTGCTGTTGCTTCTGGTTGTTATCTGCTCTGCCGGCACAACCTGGATTCTGCTGCAGGCGCTGGTCTCCCTTCTGCCTCTGGCCGGGTGGATCGCCGCCGTAGTACTCTCTTCAACATGCCTGGCTGCCCGTTCCCTGCACAAGGAGTCCGCCCGCGTTGCATCCGCGCTGCAGGCAGGCGATCTCCCGACCGCCCGGCGCTATCTCTCCTTTATTGTGGGGCGTGATACTGAAGGGCTTGAAGAACCGGACATCTGGCGCGCAGTTGTGGAGACGGTAGCCGAAAACACCTCCGACGGCATTATTGCACCGCTTTTCTGGCTGACAATCGGTGGGCCGGTTGCCGCGATAGCCTACAAGGCGGTCAGTACCCTGGATTCAATGGTCGGTTACAGGAACCGGCGCTATCTGAAGATGGGGTGGGCGTCAGCGCGGACGGATGACCTGCTGAACTATATCCCGGCCCGTCTCTCTGCGATGCTGCTGGTAGTTGCCGCTCCGCTGGCCGGCTGTTCGGCAT